>DNGF01000054.1:14845-20000 GCA_003486665.1 Oscillospiraceae bacterium | reverse complement strand
TTTCGGGCAGCTCGTTGAGCTGTTTTTGTGTGAGAAGCTTTGCGTTCTCATCACTAATCTTGCCCTGCTTTGCACAAAAATCATTAACTCGCTTTGTCGTTTCCTTACAGAATTCCGCATCGGCAATTGTGGCTCGCATAACACGCTCGCAGTCATACATTATCGCCTTACATTCGTCAACGGTTTCCTGCGACCAATCGAGCTTGCCAGCCTGATAATCGGCATAGAGATTTTTCATATCTCTGTATCTCCAGCGGCGGATAAACCAGTTGTCCGAATTGCCGTTAAACTGCGGATATTTCTCCGGCTTGGATTCCACATTTTCAACATCATGCGAATACATCAGCGCAACCGCCAGGTTTATTACGGGTGAATTATTCGCGGCATCTTCATGGTGCATATTGTAAAAATACCATGTGTTATCGGGAAGAATACCCGTTGAAGCGTCAACCTCGCCATCGGGTGAAAGTCTGCCGCCCTCGGTGAGTTTCTCGCCCGGCAGAGCCGCCGTTGCGCCGAGAGTTGTTGACTCAACATTGATAACGCCGTCACCATTAACCCTGTCTGCATTTGCCGTAACACGGAAGAAATTATACCGTGCGTCACCCGTGTGAAGTCCGTAGCCCGAAATTATATTTATCTTTATTCCATTGGCTGTCATCGTTTTGATATTCTCTTCAAGATTCAACTGAGCCTTATAAAAGGCGTCCGTTTTCGCCTTGATAACATCATGCAAACCGTCGGAAAGATATTTTTCAGCAAGATCCGGATAGGCCTCCCTTGTCACCATTGCCCAAATCTGCGGCGTGTTGACAAAAAGATTGTTCAGCAGAACATCATACATTCTTGTCAGCATTGCGGCATTGACCTCGGCAGGGAGAGAACGAAGCATAAAGTTAACGGCATGACCGATAAGCTCACCGTACTCTGTAAATTCCGAAATCATCATCGGAATTCCCTCGTTGTACCAAAATTCCGCCGAAACATCAAAGTCGCGGTTGAACATATCCGTAACCGACTGCGTTCCATTGAGAACGGGGACAACATTAACTATAGTATTAACCTTGTCGGTATCGGTGAATTGCTCGCAGAACGCGGTAAACACCGTTCCGCCGAGGCTTATCGGGAGAAGGTTGACCTTCTTTGCGCCTGTCTTTCGGAGAACCATATCTATGTACTTATCAAGCCGCTGAGCCGAGGACATAGGGTCGGCAAAAAGAGAAAAAGTAAAGAAAAAAAGATTTTCCTCGCCGATTATGTCTGAAACGGCACGAAGCGGTAAAATTTTATATAAATATTCACACTGTTTTTGCATATAGCTCTGCTTTTCGGAATCGCCGGGCGTTGCAAAATCCGCAAACGAGCCGTTGAATTCGAGCAAACCTATCTCATTGTTTGCAAAGGTTCCGTCAGGCATAGTTTTCTGAGCCGAAAAAGCTGCGTCTGCAACCTTTCCTATCGCATCAACGAGTCCGCAGTCCTTTTGTGCAATGACCGATTTAACCAGCGGAGCAATCAGATAGCGTGCAACCGTTTTGAGAATTTCCGGAACATCAAAAATAACCGTTCCGCTCTGAAGATCATTGCCGAAAGCGTCCTTCTTTATCGGAGGTCGGGACGGATCCTCGGCAGCCGAGCTGTCGTAATCCTCATCAATAACATATGTTATCGAATGTGAAATACCCGGCACAACTACGAGCGGATAATAATTGCCGTTTTCGTCAACATTATCATAAACAACGGACATATCCTCAAGTGTATACGGATAGTTGTCGGAAGCAGAAGTGTCCGAGCTTTTCGTCACGGCGCTGTTCAGAGGAATAAGCGCCATTATCACCGCCATAACGGCAGAAAAAATCTTTGCAATTAAGGTCATAATTTAAACCTCCCGTAAAGATTGTAAAATAAATGTAAGATAATTATAACAAAAGATAAATTCTTTTTCAAGGACATTGATTTATTTCCTAAAAAATGCTAATATAATAGACAATAAAATACAACGGAGGTTTATTATAATGGAAGTAACGGCAGTTGCCTCTTGGCTTAACTCAACCTTTGCCGACTTTGATCTTGCAATCTTTGATTTTTTTCACAGATTGCATGACAGCGCGGCAGGCGGATTTCTCGATGTCTTTTTTAATGCGATAACAACGCTCGGACACGATGGAATTGCGCTGATTATCATTTCACTCGTTCTCATGCTTTTCAAAAAGACGCGAAAGGCAGGCTCGGCAATGCTTGCAGGTATTATCGTCGGAGCGGTTTTCACAAACCTGACGATCAAGCCCCTTGTTTCTCGTCCCAGACCGTACACTCACCTTGACAGCCCTGTTTATCAGTGGTGGCTGAACGCAGGAGCGCAGGTTGAAAGCGACCGTTCATTCCCTTCTGGTCACACCACCTCGGCTATGGCAATGGTAACGGGTTTTTTCTGTGTGACAAACAAAAAGGTAAGCTGGTTGGCGTTCCTCTTTGCGATATTCATGGGAATGTCGAGAATTTACCTTTGTGTTCACTATCCGACCGACGTTATCGGCGGACTTATCATCGGCGCTATCGGCGGCATTATTGGAGGACTGCTTGTAAATTGGTTCTATAAGCATGACGAGCATAAGCTCAACAAGGCATACATTAATTTCAGCTTTGCAAATCTTTTCGCAAAGAAAGCTTAAAACAAATACCATATTTCACCCGACACGGTCAACCGATTGTGTCGGGATTTTTATATAAATATGTTTTCTTTTAAAATTCGACATTTTAGTGCAATATTTACTAACAGCTTCCACTGGCAATAAAAATTTATGTATATTATTTATTAAGAAATATAAGGCAAATATATACACATTGTGCATAAAAACAAAATCAGAAATTTGTAAATCATTGAGAATTGAGAAAATAATTAACAAATGATATAATTTATTTACAAGGTAAATCGCCTTAGTTTTTGCAAAGGAGAAAAAGTCATGAAGAATGTTAAAAAAACCCTAAGCGTTTTACTCTGCCTTTGCATAATGCTTTCGGTTACAGCGACCGGATTTACAGCATTTGCAGCAGATAAGACCGAAGCAGTAACCAAATTTGAGGAGTCAGTAACCTCTTACAGCGGAAAGCTGAATGTTGCCGACCCGACAGACGAGGATCTTGAAGCCTATGAAAAGCTTGTTGACGACTTCAAGAAATTCTCTCAAAATGATGTTGAAAGTATCGACGTTTTCGCTTTTGACACATTCTATCATTTGGTTTTAGACAGAGAACGTCAAATTTCGATAAAAAACAATCCGGATATTAAGAGTTATGATAAGCGCCACTATATCAATGCGGCGGCACAGGCCGTAACCACGCTCGGAATAATCCCGTCATATATTGATAAGGCGGTCGAGCTTGGCGCAAAGCTCAACAACAAAACGCTTTCGCTTGACGAGAAGAAAATAGCCTGGACCGATGCCGAATTAAACGTTAAAATTATGGTAGGCGGCTATAATTCAAGCCACGGCGTACTTTCAACTGCTGTAAAGGGCAGCGGATATAAGGGCGTTAAGCTTATAGCTGACCTTATATACAACGATCTTCTTAAGGCAAATCCCGCTCCCTCAAAGCCGAAGAGCCCCGGCCTTGCACCGAAGCCGTCAAAATATGCAGAGGGCGAGAACGATCCTCAGTATAAGGCTGATTTTGCGGAATGGTTGGTCAAGGCGGAAGCCTACAACAAGGGCTATGCTGCTGAATTTGCTCACAAAGCCAAACTCTATTTTGAAGCCCTTGAATGGGTGGCTTCGGCAGATTCATATTACAAACCTATTATTGACTGCATGAAAGCTGTTAAGGAAGCCAAGGAGGGCTACGACAACGGCACCGCAGGTGCAACAGCTAAGGCTGCGGCAGCAGTCAAGATTTATGATTCACTCGGAGAGCATGAAAAAGCATTCTTCAACGAATGCGGATATTATCTCTATGCCGTTGCTATTGATAACATAACCAGCTGGTCTTACAAAGTATATACAGCAAAAAACCTCTACGATGCGTGTGTAGATATAGGAAACGCAAAATACATTGATTACTTCACGGTTGTTATTGAGAACATAACGGAACCTTATACCCGTGCCGATATTGAAGCGGCTAAGGAAGCGTATAAATTAGTTCCCGAAACTCTTAAATCACAAATTTCCTCTGAAACTATAACAAAATACCATGCAATTCTTGCAAGTATTGCACCCGATGAGCCGACAGGCGAAAGACCGAATGTTGAAAGAATGGAATCAACAAAGGTCAAGTACCCGACAGCCATTTCAAAGAAAAAGGTAGATAAGACAATAGACAACGTTCAGACCCTGCTCTACCTGATTCTTGACGTTCCGTCAGGCGGATTGTCACAGCTTATGTCTGAAGGTGTTTACACAAATTATACGGTTGCCCTTCTTGCGCAAAAGCTTTATCCCCTCATCGGAGGTATCTCCTCCATGCTTGCAATGGGTCCCGAAAAGCTCGCAGCCAAGCTTGATAAAGAAACCTGTGCAGGAGCAATTGAAGCTCTCAATGCTGCAGCGGCAGCGCTTGACGAAAACGGAAACAAAGTCGATTCGATAACAGCATGGGATTACCTTACTGTTGCAGACGGTGACTTCGGATTTAAAGACGGTGACAAAGAAGGCTTCCTTGATGCGGCGGCATCACTTTTCCGTCCGCTTTCATTGGTTACTTTGGTTATAACCTTTGAAAACAAGATCGACACAGCAAACGGCACTTACACCTACGGCGCATATGAGGACCTCATTCCGGTATTTGAGGCTCTCGGAATAACTAACTTTATGTCCTCTGACGAGTACACAAAGGCTATTAATGCAGTTACTTCAAGCGATGACAAGATGGATCGCAGAATTCGTCCGATCCTTGCTCCGATATTCGAGCTTCTTGACAGTGTAGCCGATTCCGAAAAGCCGCTTAAGAGCCTTATGGAACTTCTCCCGAAAATTGCTTATGCGGTTGACACAGGACTTGTCAATAACCAGCTTCAGGCAATTATAAGCAAGCTCGGCATGGGTCTCAGCTCAAAGGTTGATCTCGATCTCACTTCGGCAGGTCTTTTCGATCTCGTTGCACCGTTGATTGAAAAAATTGAAATCAAGGCAGCAGAAACAGACGAGCAGGGCAATGAAAC
>DNGF01000054.1:12703-14823 GCA_003486665.1 Oscillospiraceae bacterium | reverse complement strand
AAACCGTTCCGGCAGTTCTGTTCGGAGTTAAGCTCGACAAAGAAAAATTTGTTAAAGCCCTTCACGACCTTGCAGGCTGCGGAAAATACACTGCTAACGCAAGTGTTGCACGAGGCAAGAACTGGTTTGTAAGTATTGACGGAAATGCCGAAGATGCTTTCGTGGTATTTATCAGATATATTCATTCCGAACTTTCGGCAAAGGAAAATACAACAGCTTTAAGAAATGTGGTAAAAAACGGCGATTATAATTTCGCAACGAGAACTCTTTATAAGCTTCTTGTTTCAATGGTTTCTTCCACATCCGATGACGGTGCTTTCAGACTCGGTTCCGCAATTCTCCCGACAGTTAATTTCTTCATAAAACTGTCAAAGCTCTTTTCAAAATAAACCCAAACTCATTAAGCCCGACTTCGGTCGGGCTTTTTCATGAGCATTTTGCACAAAAACAAGCACTCACTTTGTACGTTGACGGAAGCATTCTTTTGTTGTATAATTAGTTTAAAATCAGGGTTAGTGTTCCCCGATAAATAAACACTCACGGGAGGTTTTTTAATGAAAAAGATTTCTACAAAAATCATTTCCGTAATTCTTTGTATCTGCATGATCTTTGGCTGTTCGGCAATAGCGTCATCGGCAGAAACAACGGATTCGGTAACAAGAGTCAGCTGTGCTTTCAACGGCGATTCTCAGACTTCGAGGGGCTTCTGCTGGTACACAGAAACCTACACAAGAAGCGATGTTCAAATTATTAAGACTGCCGACTTTGACGGAAGCTATGCAAACGCAAAAGAGTATTCGGCAGGCAATGTTTACAAGTTCCGCGATCTCTATTGCCATAAGGTAACTGTTGACGGTCTTGAGCCGGGTACAAGCTATACATACCGTGTCGGCGACAGATCTCTTAACCTTTGGAGCGGCGACGGTACATTCAGAACAGATGACGGCGACAGCAAATTCTCCTTCATCTCCATTGCCGACGTTCAGGCAAGCAGTGATGAAAACTTTGCTCACGCGGCTCAGACTATGCTTGGTGCAGTCAAAACACTTCCGAACTATGAGTTCATGGTTAACCTCGGCGACTTTGTTAACGATGATACAAACGACGAGTGGAACTGGTACTTCAAGAATTTTGCTTTTGCAAACATGAACACCACAATTGCTCCCGTTGCAGGCAACCACGACGGCAACATCACAAACAAGCTCAACATCAACGTATTTAACTCAATGTTCAACCTCGGCAATCCTAACACCGAGTCCAACACTAACTGGGTCAACGGCGTTTACTATTCATTTGATTACGGCAACGCTCATTTTGCGGTAATCAACACCAACGATATGTATCCGATGACTCAATCACAGAGAAACTGGCTCGTTAACGACATGAGCAAAACCGATGCAGACTGGAAAATAGTTCTCATGCACAGAGCGTCATATTCGGAGGGCAAGAACATTAACAAGCCCGACACGATCATCATGAGAGATGTTCTTCTTCCTCTCTTTGATGAGCTTGATATTGACGTTGTTCAGGCAGGTCACGACCATGTTTACTACAGATCAAAGCAGGTCAAGGGCGACAAGGTCGTTGAGAACGTTCAGTATGTAACAGAAATGTTCAACGGTGAAGAAACAACATTTGCACTTAATCCCGACGGTGCCGTTCACATTGTTCCGGCAACGGCAGGTACTAAGAGATACAGGGTTTACGATGCTATTGATCCTATCCCCGGATGCTGTGACTTCCGTCTTTCGACAAGAGATATGGGCGGATGCTTCATGACAACGGAGATCGAGGGCGGCAAGCTCGTAATGAAATCATACCTTGTTGACGACGAAACTCAGGAGATCACTCTCATTGATAAGTATGCTATCAAAAAGGATGTCGGTCAGAACAAACCGGCGGAGGATTATGAAGATCTCCCGACCGATAATGTTTCAAACATCGGCACATATATAACAAACTTTGCAAAAGCTATTATTGATATGCTTGTTAAGTACATCTTTGTGCTTCTTCCGCAGGCTATTAAGAACGCAATTAAAAAATAATAAAAATAATTATCCGGCTTGCAGTCAGCGAGCCGGATATTTGAAAGTTGGAATATAATGAATTGTAAACAGCTG
>DNGF01000054.1:11107-12686 GCA_003486665.1 Oscillospiraceae bacterium | reverse complement strand
TTCTGATTGCTTCTTTTCTTTTGGTATTTGCATTATTATTCATTCTGAACTATTATACCCCTTTGTATTTTGACGATTTTCGTTATATGTATTCTTGGGAAACCGGAGAACGAATTTCTTCTGTTTCTCAAATATTTCTGTCAATGAAAGCTCACTACTATGGAATGAACGGCAGAATTCCCGTTCATTTTCTTGCACAACTGTTTTTGCTTTTGAATCCCGTTATTTTTGATCTGATAAATTCCTTTGCTTTCGCATTATTTATTCTTATGATCTGCTATTACGCGATCGGATCAATAAAGAAAATTTCTGCTCCGCTTTACTTTCTCGCTTTTCTGTTGGTATGGATTTGTACGCCCGGTTTTGGTGAAAGTTTCTTGTGGCTTACCGGGTCTGCAAACTATTTATTCGGATCTCTTATGGCGTTATCATTCTTGACGCCATATATTAAATTCTTTAGCGGTTCTTTTAATATAAAAAAGCCTTTATTAAAGGGATTGTTTTTAATATTTTATCTTGTATGGGGAGTTTTTGCGGGTTGGACAAATGAAAACATATCTCTTTGTTTAATAATTACTCAGATTCTTTTTATTATTTCTTCGGCTGTTACCGGGAAAAGTATTAAGTTATGGATGTTTTTCGGTATTATAGGAAGTATTATTGGATCCATTCTCTTATTTAGTTCTCCGTCTTATTCAAAACGTTCGTCTATTTGGTCCGGATCCGCCGATCTTTTTTCAATGTTAAAAAACTTCTTTTTAAATGTTTCAAATTTTTTTGACAGTTCTATTATTATAATTGTTTTGATAATCTGTGCATTAACTGTTTTAATATTTAAAACCGGAAAGCCTTGTATAGAAAACCATATTATATCCTTAGTGTTTTTGTTATCTTCTATTGCATTTATTTGTTCCACTATTGCTTGTGATTACTTTCCGAACAGAGCCTGGACATCTTGTATCGCAATGTTATGTATAGTTTTTCTTAATACATTACAAGGTTTAAATTTAAAAGCGTTCTTTAAAAGAGTATCATATATTTCAACATTATTGTGTTTTTTTATTTTTCTTTTCGGAAGTTATACAAATGTCTTTTTGGAGTTGAAACAGGTTAATTATGCTTTCAATGAGCGCGAAACACAAATTTTACAATACCATCAGCTTCATAAAGAAGAAATCAAACTTAAACCAATTAAATCACAAAATAGATATTCGTGTTATTTTGGTGGTGGAGATATTGCTGATAACTATTGGATGAACGATGTCCTTGAACGGTATTATCATATTAAGATAATTGTAGATGACGGATAACTCTGTTTTAAAAATACATCTGTAACGTTTCTATTTTGGTGCATATCATTTTATCTTAACTTAACATATGCTAATATGAAGTGCAAATAAAACAAAATAAAGGCAAAAAGCTGTGAGAAACGTCCTATAAAACATTTTTTGTGTAAAAATAAAAACTGCAGTCCCCGAAAATCGGGAACTGCAGTTTTTGGCGTCCTCGGCGGGATTCGAACCCACGGCCTTTCGCTTAGGAGGCGAACGCTCTATCCTGCTGAGCTACGAAGACATTA
>DNGF01000054.1:0-11063 GCA_003486665.1 Oscillospiraceae bacterium | reverse complement strand
AAATAACTATCGATTGTCAACTGTAATTTACATTATTTCGATTGACTTTTGACATATGAAATGATATACTTTTATATTGAATAAAATTGTAAAGTAGGCGATTTATTTGAAAAAATCTCTTATAATTATTTCGGCAATATTACTTGTTTTTTCGGTGGTATTAACTGCCTGCGGAAACAAAAATATAATTATCGACAAAAACGGTCATTCGTTTGTTCCTGTTACAAATGAAGAAGGCACAAAGCTCCAGGATAAATGGGGCCGTCTTATTATTGAGCAGACCGATGAAGACGGCAGTAAAGTCACTCAGCCATATATTTTCCCCGATAAAATTACAAACAAGCGCAACTCGGAAATTGAAAATGCCGTTGTAAGCGTAAAGGTTCCAAAGAGCTGGAGCGTTTCTAAAGAAACATCTTTTGTCAGACTCCGTCATTCCGGCAAATGCACAAAGTCCGGAGTTTCTGCCTGCCAGCTTGATTTTGGCTATACTCAGAACAAAACCTTGCAGGAGGCTTACAACGAATATCTTTATAACATCGTTAAGCTCAGTCAGATGGGCGACTCTATCTCCGACATCAAGGAGTACGAGGTCACCCTTATGGGCAGAAACGCAAAGGCAATTTCATACAGAGTTGCCTCTGAAGACACCGATGTTTTTTACTATTGCATTGATGACGGCGAACCGATGATTGAAATTACGGCGTCCGTTTATGACAAGTGCTATAACAACGACAGCATCGTTGAACTTATTAATTCATGTGCAACGATCAAAGAGCTTCAGACGGATGAAGTAAGCACACATCCGACTCAACCGTTCACCAAGGCTATTGATAACACAGAAACAACAGCAAATAATCAGTAAGGAGAAATTATTATGCTTTTTTCACAGGATATAGGAATTGATCTCGGAACATCAAACACCCTTGTTTTTGTTAAGGGCAAGGGCATAATTATTCGCGAACCTTCGGTCGTTGCCGTTGATCAGAGATTTACACCGGTCAAGGTGGTTGCGGTCGGTTCGGAAGCAAAGGATATGATCGGCAGAACTCCGGGTTCAATTGTTGCTCTTCGTCCTCTGCGTGACGGAGTTATTGCCGATTTTGACGCCACGGCGGAAATGCTTAAAAAGTTTATACGCAAAGCAATCACCGCTTCTCCGCTGAGCAAAACAAGAGTTATGATATGCGTTCCCTCCGGTGTTACCGAGGTTGAGCGCAGAGCTGTAAATGATGCTGCAAAGTCGGCAGGTGCAAGGTATGTAAGCCTTATTGAAGAGCCAATGGCGGCTGCAATCGGCGCAGGTATTGACGTTGAAAAACCGGAGGGTTCAATGATCGTTGATATCGGCGGCGGAACGGCGGAGGTTGCCGTTGTTGCACTGAGCGATATCGTAACTTCACGCTCGGTTAAGGGCGCAGGCGACAGCTATGACGAGTCGATCATCAACTATGTCAGAAAAAAATATAATCTTCTCATCGGCGAAAGAACTGCCGAGGATATAAAAATTCAAATCGGTTCCGCGTTCGAATATGAGGGTGAAGGCGCAATCAATGTAAAGGGCAGAAACCTCATTGACGGTCTTCCGAAAGACGTTGAGGTTACAGCTGCGGAGATTCGAGATGCACTTAAAGAATCCGTTTATCAGATCATTGACGCAATAAAGATTACTCTTGAAAACACACCGCCTGAGCTTGCCGCGGATATTATCGACAACGGCATCACTCTTACGGGCGGCGGAGCGCAGCTCAGAGGTCTTGATAAGCTTATCGAGCAGGAGGTCAAGATTCCTGTTACGGTCGCAGACAATCCGCTTGACTGCGTTGTTGAGGGAACAGGTATCTGTCTTGAAAAACGCCGCTAAAATCTTTTTACAAAACAAGGAGGTGAAGAGGAATGAAAAAAATAATCAGGAACCGAGCGTTTAAGGCTCTTATCTGCGTGATAGTTGCCCTTTCTCTCGGAGCGGTTATTGCTGCTTATACGCACAATAACTCCACTCCCCTTTCATCCGCAACAAGCACGGTACTTCATCCTCTTCAAAAATTATCTTCCTACCTGAGCTACAAGTTTTCCAATTTTAACGACAGCTTTAAATCTTCAAAGACACTTGCCGAGGAAAACTCAAAGCTTAAGGAACAAATTGAAGAATATCAAAATAAAATAATAGATTATAACAACATGAAAAAGAAGCTCGGTACATACGAGGACTTTCTTGGAGTTAAGCAGGAAAACCCCGACTTCAAATTTCAAAATGCCAATATTATTTCAAACGATTTTGAAAACCCTTTCGCCTCGTTTACCTTGAACAAAGGAACGACATCGGGCGTTAAAATTAATGATCCGGTAATTTACGGAAAAAACCTTGTCGGTGTTGTAACAAGCGTTGCCCCGACTTCATGTACGGTATACACCCTTTCGAATCCGAAAATGAATGTCAGCGTTTATGAAACCTACACGGGTGAGATCGGCTACGTAACCGGACTCGGCAAAACCGAAGACAGAGTTTATTGCAAGCTTCCCGGACTTAAATCAGGTTCCTCCGTTTCACCCAGCGGAATTATTTGCACTACGGGAAACGGCGGTGTCTACCCTAAGGATCTCATCGTCGGCACGGTGGTCAAGCTTGAGAGTTCCAAGGAGGACGGCTCATCGTATGCCACAATCAGATCCGCTGTAGATATTAAAGAGCTTTCCGAAGTGTTTATTATCACAGAGTTTGAGGGTCAGGGCGTTATAACCATCACGGGTGATTAACATGAACTATATTGAAGAGTTAAAAAAGAATGACAGCATAAAAAGAAGAATTATTCTTGCCGTCATTGTAATTATAACGTTTCTTTTTCAAACAACGGACGGCTTTTTTCCCGCACCGTTTGGCATTCACGCGTGCCTGCTTGTTCCCGCAACTGTGTGCATTGCCATGTTTGAACGAGAGCTTTCGGGGCTGTTTTTCGGGCTTGCTTCGGGCATGATGCTTGAAACGGTCAGTCCCGACAGCGTATGCTTTTATTCGATCTTCTTTACTCTTATCGGGTTTATTTCGGGAATCCTGATAACATACCTTATGCGTAACAACCTTGTAACAGCCTCAATCTTTACTTTTGTTTTTACGCTGCTTTTAAATTCATTGTATTGCCTTTTCTTCTTCGTGATTGACGGAGTTGAGATTTCTTTTCTGTTCTATCTAAGATACTATTTTGTATCGGCAATCTATACAACGATTTTTACACCGATTTTTTATTTTATTGTCCGCATTACGGCTAAAAAATTTAAATAATATCACAAAAATAAAGCAAAGGAGTGATAAAAATGAAGCTTGCGCGTGAAGAAAAAAAGGGAAGATTTATTGCAATGATTACCGTTTTTGTTTGTCTGACGGCAGTTTTCGTTTTCACCCTTGCAAAGAATCAGATATTTAATGAAAAGACCGACACAGCGTCAAATACGGCGTCGGTCGAATCAATTGAAGTTAAAGCAACGAGAGGTCAGATTTTTGACCGCAACGGCAAGGTCATTGTCGGCAACCGTCAGGGAAACGATGTCGTTTTCAATGCGGCGGAATTTCCCGATTACTCTAATCAGGAGGAGCGCAATAAGCTTATTAAGTCGCTTATTGATCTGTTTGAAAAAAACAATGTAAAATGGAACGATGATATGCCGATTATCCTTGACTCAAACGGTAATTATCAGTTCGCTCAGGACAGGGACAAGGATATTAAGGTAATGAAATCCCGCGACATTCTTCGCCTTAACAAGTATGCCACGGCTGACGACTGTATGAACGAGCTTGTTGAAAGATACAAGCTTGAAAGCTACTCGAAAGCGGATAGGAGAAAAATTGCTTCCGTTTGCTACGAAATGAAGATCAAGCAATTTAATTCGGCAAATCCGTATGTTTTTGCAACCGATGTATCGGATCAGGTAGCTTCTGTAATTAAGGAAAACAGCCGATTCTATAAGGGCATCGATATACAAATCGGCAACTACCGTGAATACGCCGACGGAACCCTTGCGCCGCACATTATCGGCGTTACGGGTGTTATCAGTGCCGAGGAATATGCCGAGCTGAAAAAAGACGGCTATGCTATGGATGATATTGTCGGAAAAACAGGTATCGAGCAGCTTTTTGAGAAACAGCTTAAAGGAAAGAACGGAAAGAAAATCGTTACAACAGCCCTTGACGGTACTCAGACAACAGCCACCGAGGGACTCGAAAACGGAGATAACGTTTTTCTTACGCTTGACGCGGGACTGCAAAAAGTCACTCAGGACGCATTGGCAGCGAAAATCAACTCGCTTGACAGTGCCAATAAGGGCGGCGGCGCGGCAGTTGTTATGAACTGCAAAACAGGAGAAATTCTTGCTATTGCCACCTATCCTTCTTACGATCTTAACACCTATTATAAGGACTATGCCAAGCTTTCAAAGGACGCTAACTCTCCCCTCTTTAACCGTGCGCTCCTCAGTGCGTATGCACCCGGATCGACAGCAAAGGTTTCAACGGCTATCGGCATTCTTGAAGAGGGTGTTGACGACGGAACAAAGTCAATCGAGTGCGTCGGCACATACAAATACGGTCTTGTCTGCCAAATCGGACACGAAAACCCCTATATTGATATTCGTACTGCTCTGCAGGATTCCTGTAACACTTATTTCTATCATTTCGGCGGAGAGCTTCTCGGCATTGAAAAGATGAATATGTACCGTGAAATGCTCGGACTCGGACAACCGACAGGCATTGAGCTTTATGAGGAAACCGGTATTCTCGATTCACCGAGTTACCGCGCTTCTGTAGGTCAGAAGTGGCAAACCGGCTTCTCTCTTCAGTCTGCCATCGGACAGGCAGGCAATCTTTTCACTCCGCTTCAGCTCTGCAACTATGTTTCCACCATTGCAAACGGCGGAACACGCTACAGCGCACATATTGTTAAGGCGGTTTATTCGGCAGATAATTCTACTATTATCGAAGAAAAGAAGCCTGAGGTGGTATGTGAAACAGGTTTCAAGCAGAAAAATATTCAAATTATCAAAGAGGGTATGCGCCGAGTTGCTACCGTAACTCTTGCAGGAAGCTTTGACGATTCCGTTGTAGAGGTTGCTTGCAAAACAGGTACATCGACTCTTGAAAAAACGATTAACGGCAAAACGGGAATCTATACAAACGGTTTTCTTATTACAATGGCTCCCTATGATGACCCTGAAATATGTGTAGCTATTGCCGTTGAGGGCGCATATTCCGGCGGAAGTCTGGCTCCTATTGCATCGGCTGTTTATAATTATTATTACAAGAATAAAGTAACCGTAACAGAAGATGATAATTCTGAAAACGACAGCGTTCAGAGCGAATACAGCGATCTTCTCAGATAAAATGAACAGGAAGTGAATTGCATGGCAAGAAAAATTGTTTTGGCTTCGGGTAAAGGCGGAGTGGGAAAATCCTCATTGACCGCCGGCATTGCTATTGAGCTTTGCAACATGGGTCAGAATGTGCTGGTTGTCGATTTTGACATCGGGATGGGCTGTCTTGACCTTATTCTTGCTTCCGATGATACAGGGATTTTTAACTGGGGCGACATTATAACCGGATCCTGTGAGCCTATGCAGGCGCTTCGTTCAACCGTTGGACCGTCACTTTTGACCGCTCCTGCATATTTCAGCGAAAGCTATACAGAACAGTCTGTTCATGAGATGATCGAAAACTTTGATGACAGCTTCGATTATATTCTTATGGACGCCCCTGCCGGAGTCAGCGGCGGATTTCTTCTCGCCGCAGCCTGCGCCGATGAAGCGATTATTGTTTCAACCGCCGATGAGGTATGTGTACGCGTCGGCTCCTTTGCCGGCGAAAAACTTTCAAGCCTTGGTGTCCGTGAAACAAAGCTTATTATAAACAGATTTAATAAAAAACAGACAACCCGCGGACATTATCTTAACATTGATGAAGTGATTGACGCAACCTCGCTTCAATTGATCGGAGTTGTTCCCGAAGATAACAAGATTTCTTATTGTTCCGTCACCGGAATGAGCAATTTGGAAAATTCCAAAGCCAAAGAAGCCTTTAAACGTATTGCTATGCGTCTTGAGGGATTTAATATTAACTTAAAACTGTGAGGTCACTAATATGAGTGATTTATCTGCTATCGCCGCCATATCCACACCACTGGGTACCGGCGGCGTTGGAATTATAAGAATATCCGGAAAAAATGCAGCCGAAATAGTTGACAAAATTTTCATTTCCGTGAACGGCAAAAAGCTTGCCTCATCAAAGGGATACAGAGCGTATTTCGGCAAAATTTATGACGGCAATACAGCTGTTGACGAGGTAATATGCCTTGTTTTTCGCGCGCCGCACAGCTATACCGGCGAAGATGTAGTTGAAATTAACTGTCATGGCGGCGTCTTTCTTTTGAAAAAGATCCTTCGTCTTGTGCTTCAGAACGGTGCAATCGCCGCTTCTCCGGGAGAGTTTACCAAAAGAGCCTTTCTTAACGGTAAGCTTGATCTTTCGGAAGCGGAAAGTGTAATGACTCTTATTTCCGCACAAGGGGAACAGGGTGCCAATGCCGCTTTTAATCAGCTTGAAGGAAAGCTCAGCTGCAAAATTGAAGAAATAAACTCTTCTCTGCTATCCTTGGCAGCCCATATTGCCGCCTGGGTCGATTACCCCGATGACGAAATAGAAAATCTGGGCGAGGATGAGGTTCATTCTGTGATATTTAATGCTAAATTAGAAATTATGAGCCTTTTAAAAAGCTTTGACAGCGGAATGGCAATTACAAACGGTGTTGAAGCGGCAATTGTGGGCAAGCCAAATGTCGGCAAATCAACCCTCATGAACCTCCTTACGGGCTATGACAGATCTATTGTTACCGAAATTGAAGGCACAACAAGAGATGTTGTCGAGGAAACCGTTAATCTCAACGGCTGTATTCTCAGAATTTCCGACACTGCCGGCATGAGAGAAACCGGCGATGTTGTGGAAAAGCTTGGAGTTGAACGCAGCAGGAAGAAGCTTGAACGTGCTGCAATAGTTTTTGCTGTATTTGATGTGTCAAAGCCGCTTTCGGAAGAGGATATAGAACTTATAGAGAATTGTAAGAATAAAAATGTTATCCCCATTTTAAATAAAACGGACCTTGACTCTTGTCTTGATGTGGATTACATCAAAAAATCGCTTGGCTCCCCCCTGTTTATCTCGGCAAAAATCGGTGACGGTTATAATGAGCTTTGTGACCGTGTTGCCGAACTTATGGGAACTAAGAACTTTGATACAACCTCGGCGATGCTTGTCAATGAGCGGCAAAGACTTTGCTGCGAAAAGGCAAACGAAGCTCTTAAGGATGCACTTGAAGCATCTGAAGCGGGTCTTACACCCGATGCGATCGGCGTTTGCATTGATGACGCAATAGCTGCCTTGCTCGAACTGACCGGACAGAAAGCAAGCGAAGCTGTCGTTGATGAAGTATTTAAACAATTTTGCGTAGGAAAATAAAGAAAAGAGAAGTTATATGGAATATTTTGCAAAGGATTATCAGGTTATTGTCATAGGCGCGGGTCATGCGGGAATTGAAGCCGCACTTGCATCTGCACGTCTTGGCTGCGAAACCTGCGTTTTTACAATCAATCTTGACTGGGTTGGCAACATGGCGTGTAATCCGTCAATCGGAGGAACATCGAAAGGTCACTTGGTACGGGAAATTGACGCACTCGGCGGAGAAATGGGCAAAGCGGCTGATGCAAACACCCTGCAAAGCCGAATTCTCAATCTCGGCAAAGGTCCTGCCGTTCACAGCCTTCGCGCACAAATTGACCGCAGACTTTATTCCGACTATATGAAGCACGCCCTTGAAATTCAGGACGGCTTGGATCTTCGGCAGGGTGAAATCATTGATATTCAAAAGCATGATAACGGAAAATGGCAATTAAGGACAAATCTTGAAGCAATTTACACTGCCGATTGCGTTATTCTCGCAACCGGAACATTTCTCAGCGGTAAGGTTTATGTCGGCGATGTTTCCTACGAGAGCGGACCGGACGGTATGTTTCCGGCAAAAAGACTTGGCGAAGCACTGAAACGCATCGGAATCCCGACCCGACGCTTTAAAACGGGTACTCCGTCACGAGTAAACAAGAAAACCGTTAACTGTAAGGAGCTTGAAATACAGAACGGCGATGAAAGAATTGTTCCGTTTTCATTCGATAACAAGAGAAATATTCAAAACAAGCTTCCATGCTATGTAACCTATACCAACCTTGAAACCAAGGATGTTATACTTAAAAATTTGCACCGCTCCCCTCTTTACAGCGGTAAAATTGACGGTAAGGGTCCTCGTTATTGTCCGAGTATAGAGGACAAGATTGTTAGATTCGCAGAAAAAGAGCGACATCAGATTTTTATTGAACCCTGCGGAGAGCATACCGAGGAAATGTATCTTCAGGGTCTTTCCTCATCTCTCCCTGAAGATGTTCAGCTTAAATTTATCAGAACTATTCCCGGTTTGGAACACGCAGAGTTGATGAGAACCGCTTATGCAATTGAATATGACTGTGTAGATCCGCTTGCACTTCGGGCAAGTCTTGAATTTTTGGACTATGACGGACTTTTCGGCGCAGGACAATTTAACGGCTCATCGGGTTATGAAGAGGCCGCAGCACAGGGCCTTGTTGCCGGAATTAACGCAGCAAGAAAGGTTAAAGGACAAAAACCGCTTATTTTGGAGCGCTCAGGCTCTTATATCGGTACTCTTATTGACGATCTTGTTACAAAAGGCTGTTCCGATCCGTATCGAATGATGACTTCGCGCTCAGAGTACCGTCTTTTGCTTCGTCAGGACAATGCGGATAGAAGACTTACACCTATCGGTCATGAAATCGGTCTTATCAGTGATGAGCGCTATAACAGCTTTCTTAAAAAGCTTGATATGATTGCCGCAGAAAAAGAACGAACACAAAAGACCGTATTTGCCCCCTCGGAAGCTTTGAACAACATTCTTGTTTCACGTGAAACATCAAAGGCGGTCACCGGTGTACGCCTTTGTGATCTTCTTAAAAGACCGCAGATCGGATATGACTGCTTAACACCGATTGATGTTGACAGGCCCGATTTGCCATACGAAATATTTGAACAGGTCGAAATTGATACGAAATACGAAGGCTATATCAAACGTCAGCAGGCACAGGTTGATGAAATGCACCGATTAGAGGTAAAAAAGCTTTCTGACGATATAGATTATAATTCAATTCTTGGTTTAAGGCTTGAAGCAAGAGAAAAATTGTCAAAAATTCGTCCGCACAGCATAGGTCAGGCGTCGAGAATATCGGGCGTCAGTCCGTCGGACATTTCCGTTTTGCTTATATATCTTGAAAAGGAGCGAAGAAATGATCAATAAAACGCTTTTAAAAGACGAAGCAGAAAAAATAGGCATTTACCTTGATTCTATTGCTCTTGACAGGCTTGATATCTATGCCGAAATGCTTGTCGAAACCAATAAGACGCTTAATTTAACTGCCATAACCGACCCGAATGAGATTTTGTATAAACATTTTCTTGATTCACTTTCGCTGTTGACCTGCATTGATATTCACCAAGGTGCAAAGATTATCGATGTTGGCACGGGTGCGGGTTTTCCGGGTATGGTTCTCTTGATAGCTCGCCCGGACCTTGAAGTGACCCTGCTTGACGGAACAAATAAACGTCTTATGTTTATAAAATACGTTCTTAATGCTCTTAGCCTTAATGCAAACATAGTTCATATGAGGGCTGAGCTTGCCGGGAAAACTATAGAATACCGTGAACAGTATGATGTTGTTACATCTCGCGCGGTTGCAAATCTGAACACCTTAAGCGAATATTGTATGCCCTTTGTTAAGCTCGGCGGTTATTTTGCTCCGATGAAGTCGGCAAAAACTAACGAGGAGGTCACATCGGCAAAAGGAGCAATCAGACTTTTGGGCGGCCGGATTGAAGAAATCAGAGAGTTGAATATTAATAATTGCGGCGAAAGATACATTATTTTAACAAAAAAAATATCGCAAACTCCGCCAAAATATCCACGAGCTTCGGCACAAATATCAAAAAAACCGCTCTCATAAATGAAAAACAGCGTGAAATACAGAACTTTTAGTCAATGAAAAACAGTGGACAACCTTCTTTTGTCGTGTTACAGTATTTTTGTGGTACGCATAAGGGGGTTTTTCTATGCTCAAAAGCCAAACGAAATTTAAAAAAAGTAATGAAGTGCTAATGCTTCCGGCAAGGCTTATTCAGCCTAATCCTCACCAACCGAGAAAAAGCTTTAACTGGGATGATCTTGAGGGTCTTGCAGAAAGCATCCATTACAATGGGTTGCTGCAGCCCATTACCGTCAGAAAAAAGGAAAACGGCAAATACGAACTTATTTCCGGCGAACGCCGATTGAGAGCCTGCAAAATGGCAGGATTATCGGCAATTCCATCAATTGTGGTAGATGTTGACGAGGAAAAATCAGCGATGCTTGCCGTCATTGAAAACCTGCAAAGAGAAAATTTACATTTCTTTGAGGAGGCAATGGCAATAGAACGTCTGATTAAAGGCTTCGGCTTTAGTCAGGAGGAGGTCGCAAAAAAACTCGGTAAATCTCAATCAGCACTTTCAAATAAGCTGAGAATACTGCGCCTGCCCGATGAAATTCGCTACAGTGTAATGCTTTACGGGCTGACCGAACGTCATGCAAGAGCGCTGCTGCGATTACCAACCGTTTCTATGATGGAACAGGCACTTGATACAATCGTTGAACAGGGGCTGACAGTTAATGCTTCAGAGCAGCTTATTACCGAAATGCTAAACAAAGAACCAGAAAAAGAGAAAAAGGGTAAGAGGGTCATGGTTTTTAAAGATGTTCGTATTTTTATTAACACCCTTAACCACGCAGTAAGCACCATGAGAAAAAGCGGCATAAACGCTTCCGCAACCAAAAATGAAACGGATCAATATATTGAATATGTCGTTAAAATCAATAAACCTGATAATGTAAGTGTTAAGTAAGGCGGGTAACTCCGCCTTACTTCAGACTGCTGACAAA
>DNGF01000208.1:2340-2998 GCA_003486665.1 Oscillospiraceae bacterium | reverse complement strand
CAAATTTTTAAGATAGTCAATTTTTGTCTGTGCGTCTTTCAAGTCTTCGGGTGTGTAGTGCGAGGTCAAAATCAGGTCGTAGCCCTTTGCAATGTAGCCGTTGAGCTGAGCGATAATTCCGTCCGCGTGTGCGCTTCCGGCAACAATCGAGTGGCAGTCGTGACCGAGCATATGGGTGTAGACTGCATTAATTTCTGGAATTTCAATGTCAAACGCTTCGGGTGTCTTAGTGATAACAAAGCTGATTCCTCCGATATTGATTTCGCCCTCGCCGATAACGTCTGTTATCTTGTGAACGCTCTTGTCGAAGATATCGCCGAAAGCGTTAGTGAAGTTGTTTATCAGCGCTTTTCCGCCGCCGTTTTCGGAATAAGCAACAGCGTTTGCCGTCGCATATTTCGGCACATCCGGAAGAAACGTTCCGCCGGCGCCGTGATAGGCGATAAGCATACCTGCAGCCTCAACGTCTTTGAGATATTCCGTCAGCTCGCTGTTGTTATCAAAGAAGCACGGTGATTCAATTATAACAGCTTTTCTGTTTTTTTCAACAACGAAAACCTCGTTGTCAATGAAGTCGTTGGTCTTGTATGCGTGCAGCTTGATGCCGCCGAAGTCGTAGATGTTCATTTCGCCCTTACTAAGCTTAACTGTTTTGAAT
>DNGF01000208.1:0-2318 GCA_003486665.1 Oscillospiraceae bacterium | reverse complement strand
ATGTTCATGGTATTACCTCCAAAAGTGTTTTGACCTAAGGTCTGACATCATTCTAACGCACGAAAGTTACCCTGTAAAGTACGCACTTTTTTATTACATAGTTACCGAAAAGTAACTTCTTGCAAATATTCGGGCAATAGATTATAATTGAATATAACATAACACTTTAATGCAAAATGAAAGGGGAGTGCTATATGCTTACTAAGGAAGAATTACCTGCCTGCCCCGTCGCAACAACGGTTTCACTCATAGGCAGTAAATGGAAAATACTTATTATAAGAAATTTACTCACAAGACCCTGGAGGTTCAATGAGCTGAAAAGAGATTTGGAGGGTATCAGCCAAAAGGTGCTTACGGACAGTCTGCGCTCAATGGAAGCGGACGGAATCATCACCCGAACCGTCTATGCCGAGGTGCCGCCGAGGGTCGAATATGCGCTTTCCCCCTTGGGTGAGTCCATGCGCCCGATCATGGACGCTATGGAAAAATGGGGTACGGAGTATAAAAACAGCTTTAAGGAAAGTGCCGAGAATTGAGCGCTGATATAATCAGTGATTACCAACGATGAATTTATTATAAATCTTCTAAAAAGCACTTGACCTAAAGTCGGGTTTAGGGCTTATAATCGGTTTGTCGATAAGTAAATAACTGATTTCTGTTAAAAATACTTATATAGTTTCATCTTTAAGGAGTGCATTATTATGAGAAAGAATTTCGGAGCTAAGACCTATCTTTACCCGCAGCCTGTTATGATCATCGCGACATACGATGAGGACGGCAAGGCGAACGCCATGAATGCCGCATGGGGCGGAATTGTCGGTTCGGACGAGATAATTTTTGATCTCGGTTCGCACAAAACGACGGACAATATCCTTAAAACCAAGGCGTTCACGGTTGCAGTCGGCGATGTTGAGCATATGGTCGAATGTGACTATGTAGGCATAGTTTCGGCAAATAAAGAGCCGAACAAAATGGAAAAGGCAGGCTTCACGACAACCAAGAGTGAGTTTGTCAATGCTCCCGTTATCAACGAGCTTCCGCTCTCGCTTGAATGTGAACTCATTAAGGTAGTTGATGAAAGCAAGTTCATCGGCAGAATAGTAAACGTCAGCGCGGACGAGAGGATTTTTGATTCAGACGGAAAAATCGACCTCACAAAGTTTGCGCCGATAACCTATGATCCTGCGAACTTCGGCTACTATCGCCTCGGCGAAAAGGTCGGACAGGCTTTCTCGGACGGCAAGAAAATTAAATAAAGGAGAACACCATGCCATATATAGAAATCAAAGCATATCCGAAGGACGAAGAGATCAAGAAAAGGGTTGCCGACAGAATAAACCGGGTCTTCCTTGAGGAATGGGGCTGTCCGCAGGAGGCGATATCGCTTTCGATTGAAGAGATTGAGCCGCAGGATTGGAACGATAAGGTTGTCAAGCCCGAAATTGAACCGAACAGGGATAAAATGCTTATCTTAGACGGCAAAAAGCTCTATAAATAAAACAAAACCGCGGTAAACAGTTAGCTGTCTGCCGCGGTTTTTATGTGATTTTTAATTCTCTTCAAGCTCTGAGGAGCCGTATACAACGGCGAGTGCGCCGTAAACAGGAATCAGGAACAATTCGTCGAAGAACAGAATATCCAGTGCCATCCAAGGGAGTACAATGCCGACGCACATCAGCAGTACATACAGGAAGTGGATTTTTTTACTCAAAACAGATGAAATCAAATTCTTTATCGTGATCACAAACCATGCAATCAAAAAAGGAAAGCCGATCAAACCGAACTGAAAGACGCCCTGAATGATTTAATGTTCATATCATTGAGAACAACGCCGCAAAGGTTGCCCTCCGCGCGTTTAACGGCGGCAATGGCATCGTTTAATTCGTCTGTCGAGGTGTTGCCCCATTTTGCGATAAGAACAACTCCGTCAACAAAGGTTGAAACGATCTGAGCATCGGCAACCGTGTTGATCGGCGGTGTGTCGATAATTATATATTCATAGAGCCTTGAACATTCTTCGACAAATTTTTTCATTCCTTCCGAGGAAAGCAGCTCGGAGGGGTTGGGAGGGATCGTACCCGTGCAGACAATTGAAAGCGGAATGCCCTCAACGTCATAGATGCTGAGATCCTGAATCTTTGCGAGGAAATCGCAAAGACCGGATGTCGGGTTGATTCTCCAATAAACAAAAGTTAAATTAAGTATAAATAACACAATATTTAAGCAAAAACAGTGGTGTATTCAGAAATGAATATGAAGAAAAAACCGCCGGGTAGGGCGGTTAAGATGTCCGAACTGCCGATGCAGGCATAAATGAT
>DNGF01000193.1 GCA_003486665.1 Oscillospiraceae bacterium | reverse complement strand
TCAGAGGATATGCAAGCATTGACCACTGCGTTTTCCGTCTTAAGGCTGAAATGAGCCACACCACTCCGCTCAACGAGGACGAGATTGAAAAATTCATCCCTGTTCCGTTCCGTGAGATCATTGATGAGGAGAAGTTGAAATGGACATAAAAACACTTAAGGAAAAACTGGATCTGACGCTTATCTGCGGCGATGAACTTGAAAGACCTGTAACGGGTTGCTACTGCGGCGATCTGCTCAGCTGGGTTATGTCGAGGGCGCAGGAGGGTGATGCGTGGCTGACTGTTATGGGTAATGTCAATTCAATCGGCGTTGCTGTGCTTGCAGACGTTGCCTGCATTATTCTGACGGAAAATGCTGCGCTTGACGAGGACGCGCTTAAACGCGCGGAGCAGAACGGAGTAATTATTTTGACAACGGCGAAGAACTCTTATCAAGTTGCCGCCGAAATTTCAAGGCTGATTTAAAATGAATTTATACTACGATTTTCACCTTCATTCATGTCTTTCGCCGTGCGGCGACAACGATATGACGCCGTACAACCTTGTTAACATGGCAAAAATTCTCGGTATGGATACAATTGCCCTGACCGACCATAACACGGCTCAAAACTGCCGCGCTGCAATCAAGGTCGGTGAGGAAATCGGATTGGCGGTTATCCCCGGTATGGAGCTTTGTACCTCGGAGGAAGTTCACGTCGTATGTCTGTTCGACGATGTTGTAAATGCGGAAGCATTCACGAATTTTGTGCTTTCAACCGTTCCGCCTGTCAAAAACAGAGCGGATATTTTCGGCGAACAGCTCATAATGGATGAGGGCGACGGAATAATCGGTACTCAGGACTTGCTGCTGACAACGGCGAGCGGAATAAGCATTGAAAAAGCCGTGCAAATTGTCGGCGAATACGGCGGCATATGTTATCCGGCACACATCGACAGAAGCTCGTACAGCGTTATTTCCAATCTGGGCATGATAACTCCGGAGATGGGTTTTAAAGCCGTTGAAATGACCGCACAGGCGGATCAGAACGAATTTAAGGAGAGATACCCGATTATAAAGGATATGCCTGTCATCGTCAGCTCCGACGCGCACTATCTTGAGAACATGAAAGAGGCTGAAAATACGATCAATGTAAGCGAGAATTCAGTAAAAGCAATTGTTGACCGCTTCAGAAAACTATAAAAAGTTCCTCAACGGCGTTAAATATCGTTGTTGAGGACGGCTCGAAAAATAAAAAAGTATTTTTTATAAAAAAACGTTAATATTACTTGACAAAACTGCGATTTAATGGTATCATATCAAACGTTGCAGATATGCGGGTGTAGTTTAGTGGTAGAATTCCAGCCTTCCAAGCTGGTCGTGTGGGTTCGATTCCCATCACCCGCTCCATTTTTTCTCCGGGCATTCTGCAATGTTGGAGAGATTAATGCGCTTGTAGCTCAGGTGGATAGAGCAACTGCCTTCTAAGCAGTGGGTCAGGGGTTCGAGTCCCTTCAAGCGCGCCATATGGTGGGTATAGCTTAGTTGGTTAAAGCGCCAGTTTGTGGCACTGGAGACCGTCGGTTCGAATCCGACTATCCACCCCATAGAGTCTGCAGATTCTGCAGACTTTTTTTAATCCTAAAAATAAATATTGGGGTGTCGTCAAGCGGTAAGACACAGCACTTTGACTGCTGCATTCGCTGGTTCGAATCCGGCCACCCCAGCCATGAAAAAAGCACGCTGCGGCGTGCTTTTCTTGCATATATAAAGAGTATCAATCAGGGCGTCGGCTCAGCCGTATTTGCTTGCGGCTTTGATCCGTTTTCAGAGTCCGTACAGAAAGCTAAACTTATGCAAAATGCTCCTCATCGCAGGATCAAACTCCTGCGGTGAGGAACATTTTTATTTTTTCTTTAAATTGATTTTTCCGGTAGAGATATACGATAGTGCAAGACACGCAACTGTTCCGGCGGCACCTGCCGCTGCCTTTAAACCTTTTTTTACTTTATGTACCTGCTGATTTCTGCAGGCTTCGCAATATTTGTATTTATAATCTGCAGGAAGAACCCTCGTACATTTTTTGTTTTTACAGGTTTTATTCTCCATAATCACTTCCTCCTTCCGGAAAGGCTTTTTCTTCAACACATGGCAGGGCTTGTATTTTCTTCCTTATATCGGGCAAGGCTTTTGTCCAATAGTTTTCCGGGGATGGGTCTATGGAGTCAAGACGCTTAACAAGCCCCTTAGCACTGAGATATGACTTTTCGATATATCCGGCATAATACTGTAGGCTCTGTCTTGCGGCGGAGCTTTCTCCAAGTTCCTGATATGCCATAGCTTCTGCCAAGGAAACCATATTTACCGCGTTTAAGCTTTCTCGAATTTCATTCATTCTTTGTGCGATCTTTTCGGGTGGCGCTCCCGAAAAGAATTTGCGGAAGTATGATTCTGGCTGATCTTTTATAAATGCCAGATTTGCATTTTGACTTTGCATTAACAAATTTCTGCTGTCTTCTGCATCCGAAGCAATTTGAAGCAATGCCATCTCTTTCAGCTTAGGATTTCTGATTTCCATAGCTTGAAGCAGCTTTTGCTGACAACTGTATGCCATTGCCAATCTATCATATTCCTGACCCTGACGCACTTCCTCTATTGCCAATTGCACAGCTTGTATTTGCTCGGCAATTTGCGCCATTTGCATTTGAGAAGCGTAGTCGGTCATTGCCTGTGAAAGCGCGGGAGAAAGGTTGACGTTTTGGAGAGATATCGTTGATACAATTTTGTTGTTTTTCGGATTTACAAGATTAGCCATTAACGAACCGTCTTTCTTAGTCATAAGCTTTAACGCTCCGTTAGCCAGCTTTTTCTTTTGCTCGTCGGTAAGTATTGCCTGAAATGTTTGTTCGGGAATACTTGCTTTTACAAGATTTATAAAGGCGGGCGCGGAGTAAAGCATCTGCTCGATTTTTGCAAATGCCTTTTTTGCACCCTTTATGAGCGGACGCGCTACCTCCGGTACATCGTTAAAGTATTCTGTCAAGTCTTCACGGTATTCGGAAGCATCAATAACTTCTACATCTTCCGGTGAAATATGAATTACAGTTTCACCCATAATTAAGACCTCCTTTTTACTGTCATAACAGGTCTTGTAATTTTCACGAATTATTCTTCAAGCTTTATCGGAAACCGCTGATCCGATATCTTCGTATAAAGCCGAGTACGACTGAAAATTGCCCACACCTAAGAAACCTAATGCACCGTTTTCTGTTCCTTATTTATCTTCTCTTATAATTAATGCCACGCATTCTACATGAGCGGTGCGGGGAAACATATCGACCGGGGTGGCGGTTACGGCTTGGTAGCCGAGGACTGCAAAACGCTGACAATCACGGGCGAGTGTTGCGCTGTCGCAGGACACGTAGACAACTCTTTTTGGTGACATTTCGGCAACGGTATTTACCAATGCTTCATCGCAGCCTTTTCTCGGCGGATCAAGTACAACAACATCGGGGTTGACTCCTCTTTCAAGCAGAGTCGCTGCTGCTTGCGCTGCATCGGCGCAGATAAATTCGGCATTGTCAATGCCGTTAAGCTTTGCGTTTCCCCTTGCGTTTTCGATTGCCTGCGGAATAATTTCAATACCTATGAGCTTCTTGACATCTCTTGCCATTGTTAAGCCGATAGTACCTGTTCCGCAGTAGAGATCAACGAGTGTTTCATTGCCCGTGAGTGCGGCATATTCCTTTGCCTTGTTATAAAGAATTTCCGCTCCGTCATGGTTGACCTGATAAAACGAAAGGGGAGAAAGATTAAATTTTAAGCCGCAAAGCTCATCGGTAATGTAATCATTTCCTCGAAGTGTCTTACACTCTTTTCCGAGGACAACGTTTGTCTTGTCGCGGTTTACGTTAAGAATTATGCTTGTTACACCGTCAATTTCTTCGAGCCGTTTAATTAAATCATCCGCATGAGGAACACTGTCGGAATTGGCGACAACACAGACCATTATTTGCCCTGTGACGACAGCCTTGCGAATATAAATATGACGTAAAGTTCCCGAACCATCGGATTCGTTATAAACGCTTATTTTCTTTTCGCGGATCCAGTCGCGGAAAATATCGGTTATCCTCGCAAACTCCTCCGGCTGTAAAAGGCAGTCGGCACAATCTATGATTCTGTGCGTCATCGGTGCATAAAATCCGATTGCCGCAAATTTTCCGTCAGAGCCGACAGGGTACTGCCCCTTGTTTCGGTATCGCTCTGCCGAGGGTGAGGGAATAATCGGGGCAGGCGTTATATCGAGCTTGCCGAGCCGCTTGAGGTTGTCGGCAACCTGCTGAGCCTTAATTTCAAGCTCCGATTCATATTTTATATGTGCAAAGCAGCAGCCGCCGCATTTTTCGGCAATGGGGCAAAAGCTTTTTGCTCTCATCGGTGAGCGTTGCACAAGCTTTTTTATTATTCCGACGGCATAGGTCTTTTTGACTTTGATAATATGGGCAAGCACACGGTCGCCCGTTACCGCGCCGCGCACAAAGACCGTCATGCCCTCGTGTTCGCAGACGCCGCTGCCCTGTACGGTACAGCTCTTGACGGTCAGATATATTTCATCGTTTTTCTTCAGCATAAAATCACCAAGAATATTTTATCACATTCCGAGTGTGAAATCAACCAAAAGGGAGCTATAAGGCGATTAAACCGAATTATATCTTTATCCACACTGCCGTTAAAAACGACCTCCCCTTGAATCGCTCAAGGAGAGGTTTAAAAATTCATCCGATTTTAATTTTTTTATTAAGCGTTATGCTTTTTTCGGTTTGAGGAGGAATTTAAAAATAATTCCTGCCAATGCCGCGCCTGCAAGGGGAGCAACAATGAACACCCATAACTGGTCAAGAGCGGCGCCGCCTTCAAAAACTGCCGGAGCAAGACTTCTTGCAGGGTTGACGGAAGTGCCTGTAAGCGGAATTCCGATGATGTGAACAAATGTAAGCGTCAGACCTATTACGATACCGGCAACCGAAGAGTATTTTTCGCTTGAGGTTACACCGAGAACGGTAAGGACAAAGACAAATGTCAAAATTACTTCAACGATGATCGCACCTGTCATTGAAATGCCGACGCTGCTGAATTCGCCGTAACCGTTTGAACCGAAGCCGGACAATGATGTTTCTTTTGAAATGAGCAGAAGCAAACCGCTGCCTGCGAATGCGCCTGCAACCTGAGCGACTATGTAACCGATAAGGTCAATTATGTCGAGCTTGCCGTTAATGAACATTGCAAGTGAAACCGCAGGGTTAACGTGACAGCCGGAGATATGGCCGATCGAATATGCACCTGCAACGATCGATAGACCGAAAGCGAGAGCAATGGCAACAACGCCGAGAGTACCGCTGTCAGTTCCGCCGGAAAGTCCGCCGCAGAAAACAGCCGTTCCGCAGCCGAAAAGCACAAGAATTGCCGTGCCTAAAAACTCTGCAATGTATTTTTTGATTCTCATAAATGTTCCTCCCTGATATGTTTTATATCAGAATTATATCATTTCATTGCCGCTGTGTCAATTAATGTTATATCATATACAAATTCACAAAAATTTAACTTGTTTATATTCTCTTGCCGTGATATAATTATATTGAAACAAAGGAGTGTTTCAAGGAGGTCAAATTATGGATATAGCAGATCTTGCGGCAAGCGCCGTGAAGAAGATTACAAAGGGCAAGGGAAAAAGGCTTGCAAAGAAAGGATATCCTGCGGATTTGCCGAAGGTTCAGCCTGTGAAAATTTCTAATAAAAAGGACGATAAGTTTGATGTCGGCTTTGCAATGAAAGAAACAATGCCGGACGATTTTGAATCCAAGACCTATTATATAGCGGGACACAAGATGGCTCAGAAAATGACAGGCTTCCACGATCCGGTAACGATCAGCGCAATGTGGATCGGATGCGGCGATGAGGGCGGAGTTATGATGGTTTGTGCCGACATTATCGGTCTTACCAATTTCGAGGTAAGCATAATCCGCAACAGTCTTGCCGAGTTTTCTTCCAAGGCTAAATGTAAGGCGATCAATGTTTGCTGCTCGCATTCTCATGCCGGCTTTGATACCGTCGGATACTGGGGCAAGCTCCCGAAGAGCGGCAAGGTCGATACATATATGCAGAAGATTTTCAAGAACGTTAAGGAAGTTTGTCTTGAGGCTTACGACAACCGTAAAAAGGGCGATCTTTATGTCGGAACAACTCATGTTCCCGATGCTCAGTACGACAAGCGTCCGCCGGTAGTTCTTCATGATACTTTGACAAGAATTCGTTTTGTTCCTGATGACGGCAGCAAGGAAACATGGCTCCTCAACTATGCCGCTCATCCGAATACACTCGGCGGTTCAAATACTCTTTGCAGTGCCGACTATCCGTATTTCCTCAGACAGACGATATACAAGGAAAAGGACGTCAACGTTCTCTACGGAATAGGTGCGATCGGTGCGGTTGATCCCGGATTTCCGGATATAGAGGACAGATGGAAGCGCGTTGAGCTTCAGGGCGAAACCCTCGGCAATGCTGCTCTTTCGATTGATAATGATGAAAAGATGAAGCCGGAGATCACGGTTCTCCAGCAGCCGTTCTATTATTATGCGGACAATGCTGTTCTCGCTTTCCTTGCAATGCTCAAGGTCATGAGTTCTAAGCTTGTTCCGGCAAAGAAGGGTGATCTCGGAATCGCTCTCGTTTCCGAAATGACATATATGAAGATCGGCTCGCAGCAGATTCTTCTTATGCCGGGCGAGGTGTTCCCGGAGGTTGCTTACGGCGGATATGATTCGGCAGAGGATTCGGCAACAGGCAGGGGACCGGAAATTGATCCGACTCCGCTCGTTGACATTGCCGAGGACAAGAATTTGCTCATCTTCGGCGTAACGAATGACATGACAGGTTATGTTGTTGCTCCGAACGATTTCATTCTTCATAAGACTCAGCCGTATCTTTCAAGCGGCAGAGATCGTTTCGACAGAAATCACTATCATGAAACCAACTCGATGGGATATTCGGCAGCTCAGACTCTTACGGACGAGTTTGCAGATATTATGAAGAGAGTAAAATAATTCGGATTTATTGCCTCCCCTTGTCAAGCGAGGGGAGGTTGATTGATTTTTCTTACTAAGTATAACCCAAAGAAGGTCACTTGATGAAATATAAATATGAGCTTCATTGCCATACTGCCGAAACAAGCGAATGCGCGGCGGCTTTGGCAAAGGATACGGTAGAGTTTTACAAGTCTATAGGCTACAGCGGCTTGGTCATAACGGATCATTACTCCTTTTTGACGTTCGGAACAGACAGCTCTTTTAAAAGACAGGTTGATGTTGAAAAATACCTCCGCGGCTATCACAATGCGCTTGAGGCGGCGGGTGACGATTTTACCGTACTGCTTGGCATGGAGATAAGATATTTTGCAACAACAAATGACTACCTTGTGTACGGAATTGACGAAGATTTCATTAGGAAAAACGGAAATATGCTTTTTAAAGGGCCGCGCAGATTTTATGAGCTTGTCAAAGAAAGCGGAGCGATAATCGTTCAGGCGCACCCTTTCCGCCCGTATATTCACAGGGCAAACCCAAAGTACATTGACGGCTGTGAAATTTTCAACGGAAAAGACAAGGATAAGGATTTCAACCAAAAGGCGCAGGCGTGGGCGCAGAAAGAGAATTTTAAAATTGTGACAGGCGGTGCGGATTATCACCGCGAAAGCCAGCGAGGAAATGCGTCGGGAATTATTGCCGAAGAAAAGATAGAAACAAATGCCGACCTTATCGAAATTTTGAAAAGCGGAAGATATGAGATTAATATGGACTGATTAAAAACCGTCGGCGAGAGTGTCGGCGGTTTTGCCTTAATTGTAAACTTTTTACAAATTAGATGAAATGTATTTATTTTTTGCCGAGAATATGATATCATCATTATATCAGCAGAGTTTTTATAATATGAAATGGGGAAAACACGGGTTGAACTATCGGAACAAAATAATTGCCGCATTGCTCACGGTTGTTATAACGCTTTCTTCAATGCCTTTTATGGCAAAGGCTGAGCGGAAAACGACCGGAACCTATCAGTGCGATTGGTTTGACGAAAGCCTTTATTATCCTTATGAATATGATGATGAGTGGTTTTCGGGCAGTTCATTTGAATATAATCATCAGCTTGCCCTGCTTGCTTTGAATATCTCTATGGCGACGTTCAATTCATTTAATACAGGCGATAGGGACGAGCATATCAGAGCCATGCTCCAAAACTGCGGTTATGAAACCAAAGCCTACGGCTATGAAACGGAGGGCTATGATACTGCCGCCGTTGAGATGGCTAAGAAAACCGTCAGAGTTTCGGACGGGGAGTATACCGTTGTTATTGCCGCGATAAGAAGCGGAAATTACGGCATGGAGTGGGGAGGAAATCTCCGCGTCGGAAAGGGCGAAAACCATCTCGGATTTGATCTCGGCAAGGAAATTATTCTGAATTATATCAATGATTATTTTTCTGCCGAGGATATTAAGGGCAGGGTTAAGCTTCTTATTCCCGGCTACAGCAGGGGAGGCTCTATAGCGAACCTTGTCGGCGGAGAGCTTGATGACGGAAGCTATGAGAAGAGTCTGCACAGGGCAAACAGCATTAAAAAGCTTAATCTTGCTAAAAACGATATATATGTTTACACATTTGAGGCGCCGCAATGTACGAAAAAAGAAGCGGCGGATGATGCAATTTACGGAAACATCGTAAATATAATGAACCCGAACGACTATGTTCCGAAATTCGTAATGAAGGACTGGGGCTTCACCCGCTACGGCTTGGAATATTATCTTCCGTCGGCGGAAAACTGCTCCGGCTATTCGGATTATTATGAAAATGTCTGTAAGACATTTGACACTCTTATGGACGATACGGGAAAAAAATCAAGCTCGAATTTTTACAGCGAAGAGGATTCTCGTTCTGTCGGAGCAATGTTCGACTCGCTTATGTCGAAGCTTGCAAATGAGATTTTCAAAAATCAAGAGTATTATTCCGATACTTTTGAGGACGGCCTTGTCTTTATTGCCGGTCAGTATATCGGTAAAAAGCTTAATGCGGGCAATGCGTTAAAAACC
>DNGF01000247.1:8638-12052 GCA_003486665.1 Oscillospiraceae bacterium | reverse complement strand
CCGGCACAACGTCGTCAAGCAGAATATCCGATCCCGTCACGGCGGCAGCCGCCATATAGGTGCAGGCGGCAATTCTGTCCGGCATAACGGTAAACTGCGTTCCGTGAAGACGTTCAACGCCCTCAATATAAACCGTGCTTTCGCCCGCTCCGATTATTCTTGCGCCGCACGAATTGAGGAATTTTGCCAGATCGACAACCTCAGGCTCTCTTGCGGCATTTATTATTATTGTTGTTCCGCTGCACCGAAGAGATGCAAGCATTATATTCTCCGTTGCACCGACGCTCGGAAAAGACAGCGTTATTTTCGCGCCTATTGTTTTACTGCACTTACAGCATATATGCCCGAATTCCTCAGACAAGGCTACACCGAGCTTCTCCATTGCAAACAAATGCAAGTCGATCGGTCTTAGCCCGATATCGCAGCCGCCGGGAGCGCAGATATGAGCCTCTCCCGTTCTTGAGATCAGTGCGCCGAGAAAAACTATTGACGAACGCATTTCACGCATAAGACTGTCGGGAATGTCGTTCAGACTGATGCGGCTGCTGTCAACCGAAACGGAATTTCCGCTTCGGTGAACCTCACAGCCGAGGGCTTTAAGGATATTCAGCGTTGAATCAATATCCGTCAGTGACGGACAGTTATGTATCACGCACGGCCTGCCCACGGCAACCGTTGCCGCAAGTATCGGAAGCGCGCTGTTTTTTGCTCCCTGAACCCTGAGTCTGCCCCCAAGCTTTCTTCCGCCTTCAATGACAAAGCGTCCCATACACTGCACCCTTTCGGAAAATATCAATCTGTTCTCAGTTTATGATGATTTCCGAAAAGTGTTAATTTTACGCCTCGTTGGACAGATTACAATTCATATGATTAGTTTTTTATAATCTTACAAATACATTCGGTGATACGCTGTGACGCGTCAACTATTGCCATCGCTTTTGCGTTTTCACCCATTATTTTAAGTCTGTTCGGCTCGGAAATAAGTTTTTCGACCTCCGAAAGAAGCCTTTCTCCCGTGAAATCCTTTTCCTCAATCAGAATTGCGGCATCTCTGTCCGACATTGTTTTTGCATTGTAGAACTGATGATTTTCCGCCGCATACGGATACGGAACTAAAATCGACGGCTTTCCGAGTGCCTGAATTTCGCTCAATGAGCTTGCTCCGGCACGGCACACGACCAGATCCGCTGCGGCAAGGCAACGATCCATATCGTTTATATATTCTCTGAGCATTATCTGCGTATTGGAGCCGAGATCTATCTCTTTACTGATATCGTCAATCATGGCAACGCCTGCTTTACCCGTTGCGTGCAGGTAATAGCAATCCTTTTTTTCGTATCTGTTCAGTATCAGATATTTCACCGCTTCGTTAATCGCTCTTGCGCCAAGACTTCCGCCCATTGAAAGTATAAGCGGTCTTGAATCGAGCTTCATCTCTGCTCTTGCAAATTCCTTGTTCGCGGTGATTATCTCTCCTCTTATCGGCAATCCTGTCACAACACACGGATTTTTAGGCTTGAGCAGTTTTTCGGCTTCCGGAGCAGTCAGCATAACAACATCGACCTTCTTGGCAAGGCTCTTATTTGTAACTCCCGGAAAAGCGTTTTGCTCATGCACCGCAGTGGGAATTCCCATTCTTGCCGCAACGCTGAGAACGGGTCCGCTTACATAACCGCCGAATCCGATTACAACATCGGGATTAAATTCGGCAATGATCTTCTTCGCCTGTCCCTCGGATTTCAAAAGCTTCTTAATCGTAATCAGGTTGTGTTTAAGTCCCGAAAGGTTCAGTTCACGGCTGAAGCCCTGTATTTCAATCGTCTTGAAATCATAACCTGCTGCGGGAACAAGCTGAGCCTCCATTCTGTCTGCCGTGCCGACAAAAAGGATCTCTGCATTCGGATAGTTTTCTTTTATGTAACCTGCAACGGCAAGCGCCGGATTGATATGGCCGCCGGTGCCGCCTGTTGCAAACAATATCTTTTTACCGTTAAGCATTAGCCTTCTCCTTCTTTTTTCTGTCACCGGTTCTTGAAACACCGAGAACCATTCCCATCTCGACAAGCTGCATTATAAGCGCTGTTCCGCCGTAGCTGAAAAACGGAAGTGCAATACCCGTATTGGGAAGGAGATCCGTAACAACAAGAATATTCAAAACAGTTTGCAAGCCGATCTGAAGCATTATTCCGAGAACGACCATTCTTTCATACATACTCTTCGCTCTCATTGCGATTATAAATCCTCTGAAAACAAGAGCGGCATAGACAAGAATAATAACGGTGCAGCGCAAAAAGCCGAATTCTTCGCCGACAATTGCAAAGACAAAATCGTTCTGCGGCTCAGGCAGGAACAGATATTTCTGTCTGGAATTTCCGAGTCCGAGTCCGAAGAAGCCGCCCGAACCGAGTGCAAACAGCGACTGGTTGGTCTGCCAGCGGGTATCGGTATCGTCATAATCCTTTTTAAACAACGAATCTATTCGCTCAACCTGGTAAGGAGGGAAAATCTGATTCCTGCAGGTATAGACGATCACTACCACTCCGACACCCAAAATGCCGCCTATGATAAACCATCGCGAATCCACTCCTCCGAGATAAAGCATACCTATTCCGATCGCGAAAATCAACAGAGTACAGGAAAGATGTTTTTCCAAATAAATCAATACGCAGAAAAAGCCGAGAATTCCGAAGAGAATGAGGGCAGCCCACCATTTCGTTTCGATCAACCGTCTGAATTTTTCCAGCAGCCATGCAAACATCATAATCACTCCGAGCTTTGCAATATCTGAGGGCTGGAATCTTATTCCCAGCTTAAGCCAACGCTTAATGTCCGGCTTTTCCGGGTCAACATCCGGATGAATCAGAACCAAAATCAGCAAAATAATCGATATCGCAGTAACTATCGGCGTCAGTTTCTTCAGCAGTTCGGGATTGATTCTTGACACAATGAACATAAGTATAACGCCGACTATGGCAAAAATGCTTTGGCGCTCGATAAAGTACATGGGATTATGATTTGTATCTGCTCTATACTTGGCGCTGACATAGCTGGCAGAAAACATCATTATCAAGCCGATAGTCAAAAGCATCAGGACAAATATCATAAACCAGATATCAAATCCGCCGTCTACAAACACATCGAGTCCGAACATTTTAAAATTTATATTTTTGCCCTTTTTTCTCTTTCGCCCCAAGCTCTTTGCAGCGCTTCTTTGAGCTGTCTGACGAAGCTGTTCAGATGACATTTTCCTTATCCCCCTTAGTTTTTTCTATGCAGCGCAATTACGGCGCGCAACCCGTTTTAATTTTGTCTGAGCCACGCCATGAAAAAATTCTTGACCTGAATCAGGCTTTGCACAACCCGGCAATTATCTTTGCGTAACAAGCCGTACACATCAATTATGCGGCATCGCCT
>DNGF01000247.1:0-8552 GCA_003486665.1 Oscillospiraceae bacterium | reverse complement strand
CCGCCGATGAGATTAACGGCGCAGAATACCGTATCAATCTTCTTTTCGCTCCAGCCGCCCATCTCAAAATGATGATGGATCGGAGCCATTCTGAATATTCTTTTGCCGTGAGTAATTTTGAAATATCCGATCTGAATAACATCGGAGAGTCCCTCGATAAAGTAGATAATACCCGTATGAACGAGGATTATCGGGCAGTCAAAAGCGTACGCAATTGCAACCACAAGTCCGCCGAGGAACATGGAACCCGTATCTCCCATGAATACCTTTGCCGGGAATTTGTTCCAAACGAAGAAGCCCATACATCCGCCCAAAAGCGCAGCGGATACTATACCGATTCCGAATGCCTTATGCACAACAGCCATAACGATAAAGCTGAGCGCCGCAGTTGCGGTAACGGAAGAGCAAAGACCGTCAATTCCGTCTGTAAAGTTAACCGCATTAATTGCGCCGTAAAGCACGCACACACCGAGTATCCAGAACCAAATTCCGAGCGAAACATTGCCTACAAACGGAATGAACATATACGGATCCTTATCCATTGCAAGATAAAGACTCGTAAGATATGCGGCGCAGATTATAAGCTGAAAAATTGTTTTTTGCAGAATTGACAAGCCGAGATTGCGCTTTTTGACAACCTTTATGTAGTCATCGGCAAAACCGACTGCGCCGAACATAAGCGCCATGATAAGTCCTGCCCAAAGCTTCGTCTTTTCGCTCGAATCAAGTCCTGCTCTGCTGACTGTCATCGAATAACAAACAAGTACAACGGCTGCGGAGCAGAATATGCCGATTATAAACATAAGTCCGCCCATTGTCGGTGTACCCTGCTTTTTCTTGTGCCATTTCGGACCGATATCAAGAATTGTCTGTCCGAATTTGAGCTTATGAAGCCATGGAATAATCACATAGCCGAGCAGCGCGGTAATTCCGAATGCGCCGACTGCGCTGAGTATAAGTGCAAAATAACTGTTCATTTGTTTCACCCGTGTCCTTTCAACCCTGTGTTTATGTAACCGTCGAAAAGCTATCGGCGGTTATTTCATTCTGCCGTAAAGATCATTTATAACGTCTTCCAAAGCCATTCCGCGGCTCGCTTTAAAAAGAACCGCATCGCCCGGCTTGAGCGTTTCGAAGAGCTTATCCGCGAGCGCCTTTTTGTCGGTAAAGCCGTAAACCTCCGGCACTCCGCATTCCTTCGCTTTTTCCGCGGAGGCAAGCGATCTTTCGCCGTAGGTCATGAAAACATCAACCTTTGCCTTTGCCGCAAGCAGACCTGCGTTTCTGTGCGATTCCTCGCTTATTGCTCCGAGTTCGAGCATATCGCCGAGAACAGCGATTTTTCTGTCAGCTCTCATTTCCGAAAGCATTTTGAGCGCCGCCCTTTGCGAATCGGGACTCGCGTTGTAGCAATCCTCTATAAATTTTATCCCGTTTACGGTTTTCATTCTCTGACGCATACCGGACGGAATATATTTTGCAAGACCTCTGACAGCCTCTTCCGGGGTAACACCGAGCTGCATTCCCGTTCCGAACGCCGCAAGAGCATTGTAAACATTATGTCTTCCGATTGTCGGAATAGTAACATGAACCTTTTTACCGTCATATATTATATTGAACTCCGTATTTTCATCCGACTGCTCAATATCGGTTGCCCTGAAATCACAGGTCTTATCGTCAATTCCGTAATAGTAAACAGGATGATTTTCAATTACCGCGCCTGCAAGATACGGATCATCGCCGTTAAGAAGAATAGGGCAGTTTTCACGAAGTCCGTCAAGGATTTCAAGCTTTGCCTTAAGTATATTCTCTCTCGAACCGAGATTTTCCATGTGGGAAACGCCGATGTTGCTGATTATCGCAACCGTAGGCTCGGCAATTTTAGAAAGCTCGGAGATCTCCCCTCTGTTGCTCATTCCCATTTCAATGACTGCCGCCTGAGTGTCACTGTCCATCCTCAAAAGCGTCCTCGGCAGACCGATATTGTTGTTAAGGTTTCCCTCTGTTTTAAGTGACTTGAATTTCTCATTCAGCACGAACCACGTCATTTCCTTGGTCGTGGTTTTGCCGACACTTCCCGTCAGACCGACAACGGGAATATCAAAGGTCATTCTGTACCAGTGTGCCAGCCGCATGAGTGCCTGATGCGTATCATCAACCCTGAGCATCGGTCCCTCGGCGTCAACGTCATGGTGAATGATTGCCGCCGAAGCGCCGTTTGCAAAAGCGGCAGCGGTAAAATCATGACCGTCAAAGTTTTCGCCCTTGATTGCAATATAAATACAGCCGGGCTTGCAGAGTCTGGAATCAATGCAAACCTCATTGAATTCCGCGTCAACATTGAATGTTCCGCCGATTGCTTCGGCAATTTCTTTTAAAGTTAAAGTTTTCATTTTTCAAAATTCGCTCCGTTATTCAAGTATTTGCTTCACGATTTCGCGTTCGTCAAAATGTATTTTCTCTTTTCCGAGGATCTGATATTTTTCATGACCCTTGCCGGCTATAAGAACCGTATCTCCCTCTTTGGCTTCGGCAAGAGCCGCCTTTATCGCCTGTGTTCTGTCCGTTATTCTGATATATGAACCTTTGTCAAGATCCTTTACAATATCGTCAATTATTTTATCGGGGTTTTCGGTTCTCGGATTGTCGGACGTGACATAGACAAGATCCGAGTATTCACAGGCGATCCTGCCCATTACGGCTCTCTTGCTTTTATCTCTGTCGCCGCCGCAGCCGAACACGGTTATCAATCGCTTGTCATATATATCTTTTACCGTTTTCAGCACATTTTTCAAAGAATCCGGAGTATGTGCAAAATCAATAAGCACATTTATACCCCTGCTGTTTTTTATTTTTTCTACTCTTCCTTTAACGTTACCCGTTTCGGCAACCGCCTTAACCGCCCTTTTCATATCCGCTTTCATTATTATTCCGACCGCCAGAGCGGCAAGCGAATTATAAACCGAAAAACGGCCGATTACATTATAAACTATATCAAAGCTTTCTCCGTTTGACGTCAGACTATACTCAACCTTGTCAAAATCAAGCTTTATATTTTCCGCCTTCAGATCCGACTGCGAATTTATGCCATAGGTAACAACCTTACCCTTGGCATTTTCTTTCATGAACTGCGCCCAATCGTCATCGGAATTTATAACAGAAACATCGCTGTTTTTCATCAGCAATGCCTTTGCCTTTGCATAGTCCTCCATCGTGCCGTGATAATCCAGATGCTCACGTGAGAGATTTGTAAAAACACCGATATCAAAATTGATTCCGTACGTCCTCTTCTGAGCAAGAGCCTGCGAGGAAACCTCCATAACGCAAACATCGCATCCCGCCATCTTCATCATATAAAAATATCTGTGAAGCACCGACGGATCGGGAGTCGTATAGTCGGCAGGATATTTTTCGTTACCGATAACAACCTCAACCGTGCTTATCATTCCAACCTTGTATCCGTTATTTTCAAGAATCTTTTTTATGATAAAGGAGGTTGTCGTCTTGCCGTTTGTTCCCGTAACTCCGATCATTTTAAGCCTGCGGTGGCAGTTTCCGTAGTAATTGGCGCACATTATCGCATAAGCCTCTCTTGCGTTATCAACGACAATACAGTTTTTTACACCTATATCCCTGTCGCAGATAACTACAGCTGCGCCTCTTTCGACCGCTTTTCTCGCGTAGTCGCATCCGTCATTTCTTTTTCCCTTTATACATACAAAAGCGCTTGAATTCCTTACTTTTCTTGAATCATCGGTCACATTTGATATTTCGGGGTTTAATGAGTAACCGTTTTTAATTTCAATTCCGTCAAGCAATTCCTGCAGCCTCATAAATACCTCCGTCTGTTAATGGTCTGAAATTCCCGAATTGGTCTTGAAATAAACCGTCACGGTAGAACCGGATTCTATCTCCGTACCCTTCGGCGAACTCTGTCTGTATGCCGTCATGCTTTCCTCGGAAAGCGAATTTCCCGACACCTTTATATTAATGCCGGAATTAATTGCGGCATAGTTTGCTTCCGATATCGTCATTCCGCTAAAGTCAGGAACGATCACCTTTAATTTTTTCTTTTGATCATCGGTATAAAGCACAACCACTCCGCCCTGCGGAATGTACTGACCTGCCGCGGGCATCTGTGAAAGAACCTTGTCGCCGTCGCCGACGACGCTTACGCTGAACTTATCGTTTTCGAGAAGCGACTGAGCGTCACCGATGGTTTTGCCCGTTACACCGGGAACCTGAACATCAAGAAGAGCCTTCTCCGAGTCGTTATATCTGCGCTCAACATTGAGATATGCAAGCGTCTTTTCAATAACCTCGCCTGCAACAGGAGCCGCAACAGCGCCGCCGCCCGTAGCTCCCTCAGGCTCATCTACTACGATCAAAACGGTAATTTCGGGATCGTCCGTCGGTGCAACGCCTGCAAAGGACGCAACGACCTCTCCGATATGATCTCTCAGCTTATCGGAAGTACCTGTCTTGCCGCCGACGCGGTAGCCTGCTACATAAGCGTTCTTAGCTGTTCCGTTGAGTGCGACCTGCTCCATCGAAGCCATGATCTTCTCGGAGGTCGATTCGGAAACAACCTGCCTTTTCACAACCGGTTCGTTTGTCGAAACCACATTGCCGTTATTGTCAAGCGTTTTACTGACCAAATACGGCTGCATAAGCTTTCCGTCATTGGCAATGGCGTTTATCGCAGTTATCATCTGTATGGGAGTTATCTCAAACGACTGTCCGAAAGATGAGCTTGCAAGGTTAATTGTCGTCATCTTGTCTTTTGAGAAAATATTTAAGCCGACCTGCGGAGCGATTTCGTCAGGAAGATCGATTCCCGTCTTCTCCGTAAATCCGAATGCCTCAAAATATTTATAGAACGTGTCAACTCCGAGGCGCTGACCTATCGTAATAAAATACGGGTTACATGAATTCATAAGACCCTCTGTAAGAGTCTGAGTTCCGTGTCCCGCCGTGTTGTGGCAATTGTAGGTTCTGTCGGCAACGCGAATTGAACCCGTACAGGTAAACTTTTCGTCATACTTGACAACGTTTTCCTCAAGACCTGCCGCCATTGTAATTACCTTAAAGACAGAGCCCGGCTCATATGTATCCGTAATTGCTCTGTTGTTCCACTGAACATACATTGCATTTTTTTCCGCGCTGTTCCTGTCTTCCTGATTCGTTATCTTATTGATGGACTCCATCGTTTTTTTGTCATACACGGTAAACGGATCGTTCGGGTCATAGTCAGCTTTTGTGGACATTGCGAGAATCGCTCCCGTCTTAACGTCCATCACGATACCGGTACAGCTTGCCGCCTTGCTGGTTTCGTAGCATGAAGAAAGTGCATTTTCAAGATATCTCTGAATGGTTTCGTCAACAGTCAGGACAAGGCTTTTGCCCTGCTTTGCCTCGTAGACGGATTTGTACTCGATATCCGCGTCCGCGGAGTTGCCGCGGGCGGAAATAATTCGTCCGTCAACGCCTGTCAGCGTGCTGTCGTAATATGCCTCAATACCTGCAATTCCGTTGTTGTCCGTTCCGGTAAATCCGAGGATCTGCGAAGCGAGCGTTGAGTAGGGATAGTAACGCTTAACATCCTCATCAATGTAAACAAGGTTTCCATAGCTTTGCGTTTCATTTTCACTGTCCAAATATTTTTTCTTGGTCAATGCTTCAATTTTATCCTTTGCCTCTTTTTCAACCTTTGATTTGACCAAAACGCTGTTGTATCCGTATGAAATTCTTTCGTCAAGGTACTCCTTTGTAACTCCGAGCGCGCTTGTGAGCGTTGAATAAACATCCTGCTTCACACTTGCGGAAACCTTTGAAATTTCCTGTGCATTCAGAGAAATTCTCCAAGCCGATGCGCTCTGAGCCAAAACAGACATATTTCTGTCATAGATGATTCCTCTCTGTGCCGGCACGGTTGCGTCACTGAGTTGCTGCGTTTCCGCCTTTGTCTTAAACTCCTCGCCGCGGTAAAGCATAACATATCCCAGTCTGCCTATAGACAAGCCGAATCCGGCAATCATAATTATAACAAGGGCTAAAGCCGCCCTTTTTTGAAGATCCTTCATTATTATTTTTTCAGGTTTGAGCAAGCCCTTCTTGTTCTTCTTCAAATCTATCATCCTTTCCGTTGACCGACGGTGTCAGGCTGTCGGAAGCGGCAATACCGTTTGTTCCGCTATTCCCATAAAATCGCTCTAAGGGCGGATAAAATCCGCCCTCACCTTTCATATCATGAATATGTTAAATGTCAGTTTTTTATTCATCGGTTTGTTTCCTTCCGCTCTGCCTTTGTGCCGCTGTCGTCCTCTGATACATCAAAAAATCTAACCTGGTAGCTCTCTTTTTTGACCATTCCGAGCTTAGTCTGAGCATACTCCTCTACCTTGTCGATCGACATAACGGAGTTAAACTGCATCTGCAAGCGAATATTTTCGCTCTGTGCCGTTTTGAGTGCTGTTTTCTGATCTGCAAGCTCAATACGGGAATTTGTCAAGATCACTCTGCTGTAAATAAGAGAACCGAGGACTATCAGCGCAGCCAAAGCGATCAGACTTGCTCTGAGTGCGGCAACTCTGCTTCTTTTGACCTCTGCCTCTACCTGTTCGGAGCTGACCGTACGAGGATTTACAAGAGTCGGGATTTCAAATTTTCTCTTTTTGTGTTCAGCGGGAACATACCCGTTTTTTGTGTTATCGAACAAGTCGAGATCAAGTGCCAAACCGTCATTGAGATTTGCCATAGTGTGCCAGCTCCTTTCTGAGTTTAACGTCTTTGCTGTTGATATTTTCCTTGTTTTATATCTTCTCTATTGCGCGAAGTCTTGCACTGTGCGCTCTGAAATTTTCCCCGACCTCGCTTTCGGTCGGTGCTTTTGACTTAAAAGGCAATTTGCCTCTCGGTTTTCTGCCGCATACGCAAACAGGAAAATCAGGCGGACAAATACATCCTTCGCAGAATTTATTGAATTTTTTCTTTACTATTCTATCCTCAAGCGAATGAAAGGTTATAATCGCAATTCTTCCCGATGGATTAAGCGCTTCAAACATATCATCAAGCGCACGTTCAAGCTTATCAAGCTCGCCGTTGACTTCGATTCTCAGCGCCTGAAAAGTTTTTCTTGCCGGATGTCCGTCACGCTTTGCCTTCATCGGCATAGACGCTTTGATTATATCCACAAGCTCAAACGTTGTTTCAATCGGTTTCTGTTCCCTCGCCTTAACAATATTTCTTGCAATCGAGGGAGCGAATTTCTCTTCGCCGTAGGAGTATATGATTTTTTGCAATTCACTTTGCGATGCTGTATTAACAAGATCGGCGGCACTCATGCCCTCCATGCTCATACGCATATCAGGCGGCGCATCCTTATGAAAAGAAAATCCGCGCTCATCCGTGTCGAGCTGATGAGAGCTTACGCCGAGATCAGCCATAATACCGTCAACGCCGTCAATACCGAGGTTTTCAAGTATTGACGCTATATTTACAAAATTATCGTGAACGACCGTTACCTTATCGTTATCCCTGAAACGCTCCTTAAGGTTTGCTATGGCTTCGGGATCCTGATCTATCGCAATTATGCGTCCTGTACTCAGCTTATCGGCAACTGCGGCACAGTGTCCGCCGCCGCCTGCCGTGCAGTCAACGTAAATTCCGTTCGGGCGAATATTGAGCGCGTCTATTGTTTCATTGAACAATACAGGGATATGCTTGAACTCACTCATCAGTACGGTAACTTAAACTTAACCTTATGCTTACTGTTTTCACGAACTTTTTCGAGTCTTTCTTTCGCCCAAATTTCAACTCTTCTTCCGAGTCCGAGAATAACAATATCCTTTTCTATTCCTGCCGCCTCAATATATTTTGCCGGCAGCACAAAGCGGCTCTGCGAATCTATTTCGCACTTCTCACTGTAAAAGAAGAAATCTCGCTGCTTGTCCGCATCGGCATCTCCGTCTTCAGCATACAGAATCCTCTCCGCCAAGTCCTCCCACTGCTCTTCCCTGTAAACTCTGATACACTCTTCATCGGGATCGGCAAAAAGCACGATCTGCCTGGTTCCCAGGTCATCTCTGATCTTCGGAGGCATAATTATTCTTTTTTTAGCGTCAAGTGTTCTGTCGTACGAACCGCTGAAAAGCATGAAATGCCTCCTTTCAAGAAATTTCGCCAAAACGTGGGAATTGTTGGGATACGTCGTCACTTTTGTAACTTAATTATACAATACAAATCCCAAAAGTCAAGAAAAATATTCCCGAAAAAAGCAAAAAGATATTACAAATTGTTACATATCCGAGCAAATCTTTTTTACAAGGTAAAAACATAATTGACATTGCCGGAAAAGTTATATAAAATCGTTCTTATGGAAAATCGCTCCACAATAAAAAAGAAGCTTATGTAATGCCGTTGCAAAAACGTTTTTAGAACGCTCACCGGATAAAAATGTCTTTGTTTTTCATTTCCTACGTTCGGTCTTGTCGGCGTTTGTATGTTTATCGGACTTGTCCCGTTTCTCGGCAGCAGCAGCGGCAGAGATAAAA
>DNGF01000185.1:6067-10127 GCA_003486665.1 Oscillospiraceae bacterium | reverse complement strand
AGGTGTTAGCATGATTAATAAAATCATTTCGGTTATTTTAACTGTGCTTTTTGCTGTTGATTCATTCTTTTGCGGGTTTATGACCTGCAATAGGATTAAAATTGAAAAAAGCGATGAAACCGTTGGCTATTATGTTGACGGCAAAAGTGAAAACGGACTTATTCGCTACGGTGTAGAGGGAAGCGGCAACCTGTTTGAACCTGATGAAAGCATAAAGGTTGTTATAGAGTGTTCCGATCCGAAGCTTTATGACACAAGAGTAAAGGTTACGCTTGTGTCTGAACAGGCAAAAATGTCAAAAAGAGGATACTTTAAGGCAAAAAGCGATTGCTCACGTTACACCTTCTGCTTTTCTTCATCAAAAAACGGAATATTCACCGTTAAAATCTTAACTGTTGACAATAATGAGTACAGCTTTAATATAGGCGTAATGCCGCGCAATAAGATGGCCGGCTCGGAATTTCTGTACGGTATTCAGCCGTATCTGATGCGTGCAAAATGCTGGACAGAAAACGACTGTATTCCGGGTATGAACAGCGATGAAACCGTCAAAAAAATACTTGATGCCGCTCAATATCTCGGCGTTAACCTTGTCAGAGAGGATTTTGTCGGTTGGGGAAGTATGCAGAGCGGCGAGGGAGCGGAGATAAACTTCGATACACAGGATTATCTTGTAAATGCCGTCAATGAAAGAAATATGAAATATAACTGGATCCTCGGCTGTAATGCAGGAGAGTGGTCTGTCAACAAAAAATATAAGGACGGCTTTGATCCCGAAAGGCTGTGGACATACGCCCCCGATGAAGAGCTTTGGGATAGCTTTGTTGAGGCCTTGGCGGAACACTATGCCGACAATACGGATATTCTCTGGGAAATCTGGAACGAACCTAACTGGGAATTTTTCACCGGCACTCAGGATGAATATTTTACTCTTCTTGAGAATACGGCGAAAATAATTAAGGAAAAAAACAGATCGGCATATGTTTATTCCGGCGGTCTTGCAGTTGCGGAGAGGGAGAGCAACCTGCCTTATTACAACAAGGCTTCGGAGCTTATAAATAAAGGACTGCTTGACAATTTCGGATATCACAATCATGATTTTGATGATAAATATTTCAACAATATGTCACAGATGTATTCTCTTGCGGGAGAAGCAGGCATAAAAGTCGGCGGAATAAACAGCGAGAGCGGAATAGTCGGAGCCGATGCAGCTTTTATTGCAGAAAAAGCTCTTTACACACGCTCAAAAGGTGCTGATGGCTTTGTGTCATTTTCTTTCAGAAAAAATCCCGAACCGGAGAGTGATATAAATGATTTTGCGTTCTTTGACGAGTATTTACAGCCTACCGAAGCGGTGCTTTCCTATGCAACCGTTATCCGTTTTCTCGGTCAGGCAACCTTTGAAAAAAATTTGTCGGACAGTGAAAATCTTGTTATCGACAGATATCGCTCGGCAGGAGAAAATCTGACGGTTTATTATTCATTCGGGAAGAAGAGCAGAGTTAAAGCATCCGAAAATATTACGGCTGCATACGATATGTTCGGAAATGAAATTAAGGTCGGAAAATACATTACGGTCAGCGAAAAACCGATTTATATTTTAAGCAAATAAATGAAAACGAAAAAGGAACTGCCGTATTTAGCAGTTCCTTTTTCGTTTGTCGGCTACTATGATTATCAACAGAAAAATAAGTATTCCTACAAGGCTGCCGCAGGAATCGACAAAGACATCAAATATGCGGCACGCTCTTTCGGGTACGAAATACTGATGGATCTCATCGCTTGCGGCATAGAGAATACAGGGAATAAGCGGAATGTATATTTTTCTTTTGCTGAATGTAAAATGTATTGCTCCGCACAGGCAGAAGCCGAGCGCCGCGTATTCCGTGAAATGTGCGATTTTTCTCAAAACATTATGGGAAATGATGTTGCCGAGATACTCGATAATCAATTCAAGAAAATTTTCGCTCAGCTCCTTGGATTCATCTCCGTTATCGCTTGAAAATAGGAAAATAATTATCATCACGGCAACGCTCAGAATCCAGAAAACAACCGAGCAGACAGTACGCCTTTTGTTCATCAGACGTGACCTCCGGATATCATACATACGCTTTCAAAAGCGGGGGAGAAGTAAAGTCCCTCAACACCCTTATTTACAACGGCATATGACGAGCCGTTATAAACAGGCAGGAAAACGCTCTTTGCCATTATGTAGTTCTCCGCCTTTTCACAGCCCTTTATCTTTTCATCTCCTGAGTAGGTCGAAATTACGGAATCCACGATTTTATCATATTCCTTGTCGCTGAAGCCGAAAATGTTTGAGTCGCTGTCAGACGTAAAAATTTTCAGCGAATCCGAAACGGTTGAGGAATCGGTTGAGATCTTGTGGAAAAGAACCTGATAGCTCGTGTTGTAAATCATTGTGCTTATCTGATCGGGGGTTTTGACCTCGACCTTTGCGAGAATCATCGTTGAAAGGACTCTCTGCCAGTTCTGGATCATCAGCTGCATTAAGCCGGCATCCTCCTCGGTGCAGGTGACAACGATTTCCACAGTTGAAATATTGAGCTTTGCAAGCTCCTTTTTCCAAAGATTAAATGCAAGTGTTTCGCTTCTTGCCGGAGCAACGGCACATTCGATGATGTCGCGGTATGCTTTTTCGCCGTAGCGGGTGCAGTTGGGGATGATGCCGCTCGCGGCTGTCTTGCCCGCGCTTGCCGCCAGCTCGTCAAGATCTGTTATCATTGCAAGCACACGGCGCATGGTTTCGTTTGAAAGAATCTCGTCCGAGCAGTTGAGGCAAAGACCGTAAATCATATTTTCGGTTGAAAAATTTGTCAGCTTGTCATTGTCACTCAGCTCAGCCTTTGCATCCTCCGAGATAAAGGCGCAGTCGTAGGTTCGCTGTCTGATTTTCTTGACAACCGAAGCTTCATCGGAGTTGACGTAGTAATATATTTCATCGGGCTTGACCTTCGCATTGCCCTTATATTCGTCATTTTTATACATTGAAAGGGTATTGTCCTCCGCCCATCTTGAGAGGTAGAACGGACCGTTGCAGAAGGTGTATTTGAGATCAAGACAGTATTCCGCATGGGTCGCTTTGAAGAAATCCTCATGGCACGGCATTGCAACGGGCAGGGTGAGAAGCCTCAGAAAATCGTCGTCAACGCGGCTGAGCGTTATTACAAGCGTTGTATCGTCACGCGCTTCAACACCGAGGGAGGAAACGGGCTGCTTGCCGCTGTTGACAGCCGAAGCGTTTTTTATGCTGAAAAGCTTTTCGGCTTCAGCCGCCTGGGTTGAGGGATCAAGCGCGCGCCTGAGTCCGAATACAAAATCCGCGGCGATCACCTGAGTGCGATAGCTTTTTTTGTACCCTTCGGGAAGAACATCCTCAAAGGAGTTGAGAAGCTTCCAGTGGGTATCGCTTCTGAGCTTGAAGGTATATGTCAGCCCGTCGGGAGAAATCTCCCAGCTTTCGGCAACACCGGGAACGATCTTATAGTCCTTGTCGAGCCGCACAAGACCCTCGAAGCAGTTCGCGATCATGAGCTTCGCTTCCTTCGAATCCGCGACCTGCGGATCAAGGCACATCGGATCGGATTCGATCGGGAGAATAAGGATGTCTTCGCTGTCGCCGCCGCACGCGCAAAGGCTTATGACGGAAACAACGGCAAGGAACAGGGCTAAAATCTTTTTAAGCATATAAAGACCTCCGAAAAGGGAATTGAAATCTATCAGAAAACAGCCGCCGAAAACCGTTTTGAGGTTCGGTCGGCAATCACTCAATACATTATAGCAAATACATACAAAAAAAACCAGTTATTTTTGAAAAGAAAATGAATTGTAAATATTTATTATTTTTGTTATAATTATATAACATTGAAAATAGGAGTGGTAGTATGCCTGAGGCTTTGATATACATTATATTGGTTTTGGCGGTTGTCCTTATCGGCATAATGATATACACTTTATCTCAGATAAACAAACTTAAGGAAAAAGACAATTCCGATCAGACGGATAAGCAGCTTTCGGCGATCCTGATGCTTATGCAGCA
>DNGF01000185.1:4216-6040 GCA_003486665.1 Oscillospiraceae bacterium | reverse complement strand
AATTTGAACGAAACAGACGCGAAACGGCAAATTCTTTAAATCAGATGACCGAAAAGCTGGACGCAATGACCCGTCAGAACTATGAAACGCTTCTGAAGCTTAATAAGGACATGACGGAATCTTTGAATCTTATCCGCACAAACAGCATGGAGCAGAACGAGAAGCAGACAAGAGTTGTTGACGCGGCAATTGCAAAGATGCAGGAAAGCAATGAGAAAAAGCTCGACCAGATGAGAGCGACGGTTGACGAAAAGCTGACCTCAACGCTCGCAACAAGGCTTGATTCGTCTTTCAAGACCGTTTCGGAGCAGCTTGAAAATGTTTACAAATCCCTTGGCGAAATGAAGGAGCTTTCCGCAGGAGTTACAACAAACGTAACGGCGCTTAACAGGGTACTTACCAATGTTAAGGCGAGAGGAACATGGGCGGAGATACAGCTTGAGGGCATACTTGATCAGACGATCCCGAATATGTATGTCAAGAATTATTCCCCGACATCGGGATCAAGGGATGTTGTCGAGTTCGCGGTCAGAATTCCCTCCGGCGACGATTCCTCGAAATTTACTTATCTGCCGATAGATTCAAAATTCCCGATGGAGGATTACCGCAGGGTATGCGAGGCGGCGGACAATGCGGACGCTCAGGCTCTTGCGGCGGCAAGAAAGGCTTTGGAGGATCGCGTTCTGCACGAGGCGAAGACGATCACGAAATATATTCATGTTCCCGACACTACGCCTTTTGCGATTCTTTATCTTGCAACGGAGGGCTTGTATGCGGAGATAACCTCGTCAAATTCGGGAATTATTGATAAGATTCAGCGTGAAAACATCATGATTGCCGGACCGACAACGATCATCGCTCTTCTCAATTCTCTTTCAATGGGATTCAAGGCGGTTGCGATAAACGAAAAAGCGAATGAGGTAAGAAAGCTTCTGGCTGCGGCTAAAATGCAGTACGATAAATTCGGCGTTGTTCTTGACAAGGCTAAGAAGAAGATCGACGAGGCGGGAAAATCGCTCTCCGAGGCGCAGGACAGAAACAGAATTATTCAGAAGAAGCTTAAAAATGTTGAAGAAATCGAGCCTGTTCAGGCTGATTTATTATTGGACATAAACGAAAGTATTATAAATGATGAGGAGTGAATTTAATGTTAAAGCACAAGGATTTGATTTCTCAAATGACGCTTAAGGAAAAAGCGTCGCTCTGTTCGGGAAAGGATTTCTGGCATCTCAAGAGTATCGAAAGACTCGGCATTCCTGAAATAATGGTATGCGACGGTCCTCACGGACTCAGAAAGCAGAATTCCGAGAACAAGAAGGTCGGCATAGGAAACAGCTATCCGGCAACCTGCTTCCCGACTGCGGTTACGACCGCCTGCTCGTGGGACAGGGATCTGATCTACAGGATGGGTCAGGCTCTTGCCGAGGAGTGCTTACAGCATGATGTCAGCGTTCTGCTCGGTCCGGGAGTTAACATGAAGCGCTCTCCGCTTTGCGGAAGAAACTTTGAGTATTTTTCCGAGGATCCCGAACTTGCGGGCGAAATGGGCGCCGCCTTTATCGCAGGCGTTCAGTCCATGGGAATCGGTACGGCTCTCAAGCACTTTGCAGGCAACAGCCAGGAAATGAAGAGAATGACGTCAAACAGTATAATTGACGATCGTGCGCTCAGAGAGGTTTATCTGAGAGCCTTTGAAAAAGCGGTAAAGAAGAGTCAGCCGTGGATGGTTATGAATGCCTATAATCTGCTCAACGGTACATATTGCTCCGAAAACGATTGGCTCCAGAATAAGGTTCTTCGTGACGAATGGGGCTTCGAGGGAGC
>DNGF01000185.1:3541-4170 GCA_003486665.1 Oscillospiraceae bacterium | reverse complement strand
CGTTGTCAGCGACTGGGGCGCAGTCAATGACCGCGTTGCGGGTCTTAACGGAGGCAATGATCTTGAAATGCCGTCATCAGGCGGAATAAATGATGCAAAGATCGTTGAGGCGGTCAAGTGCGGAGTTATTGACGAGGACACTCTTGACGAAAGAGTCGATAAGCTTGTCGATATCATTCTCAAGGGCGCGGCAAACAGAAGACCGGGCTATAAATTCGATGTAAAGGCTCATAATCTGCTTTCAAGGCAAATTGCCGAGCAGTCGATGGTGCTTCTTAAAAACGAGGATAACATTCTTCCGCTTAAGAGAGCCGAGGGAGAATATGTTGCGGTTATCGGCGCCTTTGCCGACAAGCCGAGATATCAGGGCGAGGGAAGCTCGGTTATCAATCCGACTATGATCGACAGCGGCAGAAGAGCGTTCAATAATTCTCCGATAGACGTTAAGTTTGCCGACGGCTATGACAGAAGCGGCAAGAGGAAGAACGAGGACGCTTATATTACCGAAGCCTGCAACCTGGCTAAGAATGCTTCAAAGGCGGTCGTTTTCATCGGTCTTACGGACGACTATGAATCCGAGGGCTTTGACAGAACGACAATGAAGCTGCCCGACGGCCACAACAGGCTTG
>DNGF01000185.1:0-3508 GCA_003486665.1 Oscillospiraceae bacterium | reverse complement strand
GGAATGAAAATGTTATTGTTGTTCTCCAGGGCGGATCACCCGTTGAAATGCCGTGGGCTGATGACGTTAAGGCTATTCTCAACGCATATCTCGGCGGACAGTCGGTTGCGCCGGCGATCGTTGATGTGCTTACGGGAAAGGCAAATCCGTGCGGAAAGCTTGCCGAAACATATCCGATCTGCCTTAAGGATACTCCGACATCGTTCAGATATCCCGATTCCAAGGAAGACGTCCAGTACCGCGAGAGTATTTTCATAGGCTACAGATATTACGATAAGGTAGAAAGAAACGTTCGCTTCCCGTTCGGCTTCGGTCTTTCGTATACGAGCTTTGAGTATTCCGACATCAGGCTCAGAAAGAAGAACCTCACAAAGGGCGAGGGTACAAAGGTTACCTTCACAATAAAGAATACGGGCGATGTTGCCGGTGCTGAGATCGCTCAGGTCTACGTAGGCAAGCCCGAAAGCAAGGTTTTCAGAGCGCCGAAGGAGCTTAAGGGCTTCGTTAAGGTTTATCTTGAGCCGGGCGAAGAGAAGAAGGTAAGCGTTGAGCTTGACGACAGAGCGTTCGCTTTCTGGAACACGGCGACTGACGGCTGGTGCGTTGAGAGCGGAGAATATAATATTCTCGTCGGCGCATCGTCAAGAGATATCAGACTTGAAGCGGCTGTTAAGATGAAGTCCGAGGACGATGCGACAATAGTTGACTTGAGAGAGTCGGCAGGCGTTTACTTTGACGGTGATCCCGCAAGAGCAAGGGAGGACGACTTCAAGGTAATTTACGGCGGCGAATTTAAAAATGCTCCGGAAATTACGCCGGACAGCTATAACAACTCAATTGACAGATATAAAAACAAGGGTCTTGCAAAGGTTATATACAATACGGTGGATCTTGCAATGAAGCCCAAGGGCGGAGTCGGCAATTCGATGATTACGAATACAATTATGCAAACTCCGGTAAGAAACTATGTTTCAATGAGCAACGGACTGTTCACCGAGGATATGGCGGACGGACTTCTTAAGGTCTTTGAGGGCAAGGATGTCGCAAAGGGAGTCGGCAAGATCGCAAAGGGCGTGCCGAATGCTCTTGTAAATCTCAAAGCACTGCTTAAATCTATATAAAATCGAGAGGGGATTTTCGGAAAATGAATAAGACAAAGAAGACGGGCAGAAAGATCCTTGCGCTTGTGCTTTCAATCGTGATGATTCTTTCAATCGTCCCCATGAGCGCGTCGGCTGCCGAGGCGATAAAAAAGGGACTTACCGCGGATAAGGAAGTTAACTTTGCAGTCATGTCGGATATGCACTACTATCCGGCGTCGCTGGCAGGTAACTACAACGAGGCTTTCATGCAGAGCATTAAGACCGCGCTTGCAAGAGAGCCGTATCAGTCGGTCGGTATTCTTGAGTCTGCGCTGGCAGGTATTGCCGAACACGCAAAAAAGAACGGCATGAAGTACCTCATTCTTTCGGGCGACCTTACATCGAACGGCGAATACGAGGCTCACAGACAGCTTGCCGCAAGACTTGAAAGATTCGAGAAAGAAACGGGTATTCAGGTTCTTGCTATCAACGGCAACCACGACATTAACAAGGCTAACGGCACTACATACGAAAACAGCAAGGCGGAGCCTGCAAAGCGCACAACTCCTGAGGATTTCCTTGAAATATACAAAAATCTCGGCTATGACCTTGCTTATCACAGATACACACCGTCAAAGGGCAAGGCGAATATGCTTTCGTACTCGGTCCGTACGGACGGCTACAGATTTATCGTTATGGATACGGGCAAATACAGCTCGGACGTGACAGAAAAGGGTAAGGATCTTGCCGAAACGGCAGGCTGCCTTACAACGGAAGCGACTCAGTGGGTACTCAATGAGATCGCGGACGCAAAGGCAAAGGGCGAAACGGTTATCGGCGTTAATCACCATAACTTCGTTCCGCATTTCACGGGCGAATACACGATCATCAGAGGCTTCGTTATTGACGGCTGGGAGGAGCTTACCGATAAGCTCGTTGACGCAGGTATGCACTTCTCGTTTACGGGTCATATCCACGACAGCGATATAGCTCAGACCGTTACGGATGACGGCGAAACATTGACGGAGATCTGTACGGATTCACTGACCGCTTTCCCGAACTATTTCCGCGAGGTAAATGCGGTAACGGATGTTAACGGCAAAACCACAATGAAGGTCGAGAGCAAGGACGTTGACTGTGTTCTTCCCGTTACGGTTAACGGCGAAACGTATGCAACACCTTACAGAATCAAGTCGCTCGGCGATTCGTTCTTCGGCGAGGGCGGACTCTCGGCAACGGCGCTCAATATGCTTGAGGGCTTGCTTGAGCAGTATTCGGAAGAGTTTGCCGAAAAGGGTATGGTTGAGGGACTCAAGGATATGGGTCTTGATCTTGAGGGTATGATCGGCGGCTTCTTCGGCGACGGACTTAAGATCGGCGATACGGAGCTTTTCACAACCAAAAATCTTATGGGATTCATCGAGGATCTTCTTAATCAGATCTATGAAAACTATCTGACCGATCCCGACGCAACGGCAAAATATCTTGTCAATTCGATAAACAAGCTTCTCAATGTAAAGGTTTCGGATCTTCCGAATACGAGATTTATTGACGAATACGGCTTCGGCGACAGAACAAAGCCGGGTACATTCGAGGATCTTCTGGAATGCGTTGTTGTTTACAAGTATGAGGGCAAGCTCCACATGAAGGACGATCCGTTCATGATGGATGCCATTGACCGACTCAATAACGGCGACACCGTATTTGATATTTTTGACGCACTCATTGATATCGTTGCAAACGATCTTCTTCAGGATAAGATTCTCAAGGATCTCGATCTCAACCTCGGCGCTTTCTTCCCCAAGGGAACAACGCTTGAGTGCGTAGGCAAGATTCTGACTGTTGTAATGATGGCTCTTTTCCTCGGCGATACGAGCTATCTCAATGTTTCAAACAAGATTCTTGAAGCGGCAAACAAGCTCGGAGTTGTTGACTTTAAGTCGCTCTGGGGCATTGCCGAATATTACATGGGCGAATATCTTACCGATACTCAGCTTGAGGGAATCGGTCAGACTCTCGCAAATGTTGCCTGCGAATTCGCATATGACGACAACTATATCGAGGACGTTAACACAACAATCGTTTATGACGGCAAGGTTACTCCTGCGGCAACGAGAGAGAACTACAGACTGCCGACGATCGTTTCAACGACCCTCGGCGCGGATCAGAGTTCAAGAAACGTAAGCTGGTACACAAAGACGAACGTTAAGGGAACGGATATCGAGATCATTCCGTATTCCGAGAACCCTGTTTTCACAGGCAGATCAATGGTTCCCTACGGTGTTAAGGTTAACGCAAAAACAGAGAGAACCGAAAGACAGTATCCGGGCGTTGACCTCGGTGTAATCGGAATTATGAATTATAAGTTCCCGATGAACAGACACATCGTTGAGGTTTCGGGACTTGAAGCAGGCAAGGAATATCTT
>DNGF01000023.1:1089-2664 GCA_003486665.1 Oscillospiraceae bacterium | reverse complement strand
ACAGCATCAAGGGCGGCATGGTTAACTGTCAGGCAGAGATGAAGAGAGCTGTTGAATGCGGTTACTGGAATATGTTCCGTTACAACCCAGCTCTTAAGGCAGAGGGCAAGAACCCGTTCACAGTTGATTCTAAGGTTCCCGCAACAGAGGGCTACCGTGCATTCCTCATGAACGAGGCTCGTTACTCCGCTCTTACACGTTCGTTCCCGGAGAGAGCAGAGAAGCTCTTCGAGAAGGCAGAGGACGGCGCAAAGGATCGTTATGCACATCTCCAGAAGCTTGTTAAGCTCTATGGCACAGAGGAATAATCCCTCAAAATAAATAAATTAAGCAGGTAGTTGCCTCGGCAATTACCTGCTTTTTTGCAAAAAAAGAACCGCAAATCTCGGATATTTCCGCTGGTTTGCAGTTCTTTGGTTTATTCCTTATCAATCAGAGTTACATCGACATCATCAAAATGAACAAGACCCCAGTTTCTTAACCAATTCTTTGAGGTTCCGTTAAAATGAAGCACCTCAAAAACAAAAGCGGGATAAATGTGGTCAAAATTATCGCGGGTGTTCTCCGAAGATCCGCCGGTGAGGATAAGGGTCATCTTATATACTCCGGGAGCAAGATTGTGCTTGTTGATTTTAAAGTCAACCGTATATTCGCCGACATCATTAATATTTGCAAATGTCTTCGCAAAAGCGGTTTCGGCAGGAACCTCATCGACCGTCCAAATAAGAAGCCTGAAGCTCAGATCGCCGATGTGGGGCGTTTTTGTCTTGAATCTTACCCTGAATTCAATCGGTTCATACGCTCCGTAAATACAGGTTTCGTTGCGAAGAACCTCCAATGAAAGAATTTCGGCATTGTCTAATGTATATCCCGGAGGACGGGGGAGATCTTTATATTCGTAATAATTACGCTTCTCCATATACGATTCGCTGTTATATACTCTTATTCCGTCCTCAACGTCACCGTCATAAATAACCTGACCCTCTTTGAGAACAATGACGCGGTCACAAAGCTGTCTGATTGTGTTCATCTGATGGCTGACAAAAAGTATGGTTTTTCCGCTGTCGGCGATGCTTCGCATTTTTTCAATACATTTTTGCTGAAATCGAGTATCTCCGACTGCGAGAACCTCGTCAACAAGAAGTATATCGGGTTCAAGATGTGATGCAACGGCAAATGCAAGGCGGACAAACATTCCGCTTGAATATCTTTTAACGGGAGTATCAATAAACTTGCCTACCTCGGAAAATTCGAGAATATCATCAAACTTACTGTCTATTTCGGCTTTTGTCATTCCGAGGATAGCGCCGTTAAGATAAATGTTCTCACGGCCGGTAAGCTCACTGTTAAATCCTGTTCCGACCTCAAGCATTGAGGAAATTTTGCCGTAAAATTCAATTTTACCGTCGGTCGGCTCCGTTATTCTTGAAATTACTTTGAGAAGTGTCGATTTTCCTGCACCGTTTTTTCCGAGAATACCAAGCTTTTCTCCTTGCTTGACATCAAAAGAAACACCGTTAAGCGCCCAGAAATCCTCTTTTGTGACCAATTTCTGATGCTTGGCAATACTGTGTA
>DNGF01000023.1:0-1059 GCA_003486665.1 Oscillospiraceae bacterium | reverse complement strand
TCAATTTGAATTTTGCGCGTTCAATTTTGCCGTCGGGCATTTTGGGAAGGTGCTTTATAACATATTTTTTCTTAACGTTTTCAACGTGCAATACTGCTTCTGTTTCGTTCATGTATTTCACCTCGTTATACAATATCAATAAAGTTTCTTTCGGTCTTTCTGAACAAAACGATTCCTGCCACAGCAAGCAAAATAAGCCATGCCATAGCGACGGAGAATGACAGCCAATCGAAAGTCATATCGCCGAGTACACACCATTTAAAGGCGGATATCATTCCGGTTTCGGGGTTAAGTGAATAAATAAGTCTGTACTTTTCGGGAATAGAATTAATAGAATAGGAAACGGGACAAATGTACTGCGCGACAGAAAGTGCAAAAGGAACGATCTGCGCCATGTCGCGCCATTTAACATTGAACGAAGATAAAAATAGTCCGAGAGCAAGTCCGAGAGCCGAATTCAAAAGCAGAAATATCGGAAATAGAAGAAACCGCACGGTAGGATAATAGCCCGTAATAAGCATCATGACAATCAGAACGGCAATTGAAACTATTGAGTCAAACAAACCTGCAAGACTGGCTCCGAGAGGGGAAAGGATTCTGGGATAGTAAACCTTTTTCATCAGTTCTGCGTTTGTTATAAATGTCGATGATGTCTGAGAAACATTTTTTGAAAAAATTGCCCAGGGAATACTGCCGGCATAAACCATTATGAAATAGGGCGCATCACCGTCAGACGACAGTCCGGCAAGAGTGCCGAAGATGAATGTTGAAACTATCATGCTGATAATCGGAGCAATAATAGCCCATCCGAGTCCGATCCTCGTCTGCTTGTATCTTACAATAATATCACGCTTGGCAAGGTTATATGCAAGCTCACGGTAATGCCATATATCTTTCCAGTACTGAAGATTTTTTCCGTTAGGCTCAATAACAGTTTTTCTCAATTATAAAACCCTCTCGTAATTATTTCTGCACACTGAAAATTATATCATATTTAATAATAATTAGTCAATACACTAAAACGGGATATGGGGCTAATAAATCTGCGATGTAAATAGA
>DNGF01000002.1 GCA_003486665.1 Oscillospiraceae bacterium | reverse complement strand
CTCAACAGCCTTTTTCAGATCGTTATATCTTGACGGCGTATCGTGAAAATGGGGGATTGTTTCAAAAAGATTTGCGGCAGGGAAGTCGGAAAGCATTCTCTGAAATTTTCCGAAAGCCTTGCCCGAACGGAAAGCCTTTATTTCCGAGTCGATTTTATCGCAGGTGTAGCTTTTGTTGATATATGTATAGGTTCTCCAGCAGCCGCCCTCATCGTCCGTGTAATAAGGCGAATTATTTTTTGTATAGAGAAATGTTAATGTTTCCCTTGCGGAATTTCCGCCGGAAAGATTGATCTTGTTGCGGAGAAAACCCGTTACATTCATGATATTTGACATAAGCTCGTCAGGCTTTTTGAATACCTTGGTATTGATCTTTTGCAAAACGTACTGAAAATCCTGATTGCCGTCCGAAAAGGTGAGCATATAGGTTGAATTGATCAGACCGGTGTCGGTAGATTCAATGTGTTTCAGTTCGCCGCTGAACGGAAACGCCTCAATGATTTTATTTAAGGCAGTCGTTCCGATTTCCTTCATAATAAAACTCCTAACAATTATTGCTGAACAAATGACAGCCGTTATTTGTTTATTATATACTTTTTTGCTGTTTTAGTCAATAATTTTTGTATTCAAAATATGCGGTTGCTTTTTTGAACGTAATATGATATAATGATAAAAAATTTACGGAGGTTCAGAAGAAGAGATGGAAAACAAAGGAAGAAAGACCAGGCTGATCTCAATCATCTGTGTTCTCACGCTCATTATTCTTACTATATTACCCGGCTGTAACTTTATCGGTCAGACTAAGAAAAATGACGGAGCGGCAGATCCTGTGATCGACCAGATGGGCAATCAGCTTTGCTGCCCTGTATGCCAGTCAACCAATATCAAGGATAACGGCGACGGTACATACAAATGTAACGACTGCGGCAAAGAATGGAAGTACGATCAGACTGTAAATCAGATTGATGTTATCGACCAGAACGGTAACACTATCGGTACGCTTGACACAAACGCGGGCTACGTTAACGGCGGCTCGAACAGCGGCGGAAGCTACACTCCGAGCAATGGCGGCGGAAGCTATACTCCGAGTAACGGAGGCGGCTCGAACAACAACGGCGGAAACAATTCATCGACCACTAAGCCATCATCGACAAAGTTTGATTACAAGAAGTTTGCTCAGGATCTCAATGCAAGTCTTAAGAGATTCTCCGAGTCGGTTAAATTTGTTTATGATCCCGATACGGACAGCTGGACTGTTGTAAGCAAGGACGGCAAGGACACAGGTCTTTTCGGTTTTAAGTACAGCATGAAGGATCAGGTCTTCTATACCGCAGAGGACGCTTGGCAGAGAAACTTCGGCTTTGAAGAAACCTACGATAACGTTTCCGGTGCCGGTGCGATCTCCTACGATACAATGCGTGTTAAGTTCAATTACAACAACAAGGAATGGATGATGCAGTACTGGAAGGGTCAGTACGGATTTGTTCTTATCGGCGCCGAGCTTGGACTCTATAACCGTGAGCCGGGCGCAACAAACAGCACATATTATGACTGCGTAACAGACGCAGAAAAGCTCAACATGAGTGTTAAGGTTTACAGACAGGATACCGAGGATCAGAACAAGTACAATCTTTTGTTCCACAGATCACCGACTACAACCTGGTGGCTTACAGGCTTTACGCCCGGAACGCTCAGCGCAGGAAGCTATGTCGTAAATCCGGATCAGACAGCTAAGCTTAAGGCTGAGTATGTTATCAATTTCCAGACCCCGGAGCAGGCGAAGGCATTCGTCGGCGGACTTGAGAACACAACAACGATTGATCATAACTCTCCCAAGAGATCAAGAAGTATTAAGTTCACAGGTCTTAGTCTTGCAGAGTATGAAGCTTCAAGCAAGAGCGCTAAGTACGCTGTTTCCGAGAACGGTTTAACTGTTTATATGTCCTGGAGATAAGGGGCGGAAATAATGAAAAGAGTTATTTCTTTAACACTTATTGCTTTGATGGGCTTGTTTATGCTCACTTCGTGCGGAACGACGGCAAATGATGAAGCGAACGCAAGCACGATAATTGCAAATTACAGTATCAAGAATTCCGAGGATGACAAAAGCTTCATAGTTGAGGTTCAGCAGCTCGGCGGCGTTTACGATGACCTTTATGATAAGGACGGCTTGTATGTCAGGTTTGTCGGCGGCAAGGATAAAATATATGATGCCGACGGCAAGGAGCTGACAAGAGCTGACCTTGCAATCGGCGCAACGCTTGAGATATCCTACGACGGCAAGCTTGCTAAAAACAGCCCGAAAACTATTAAGGCATACAAAGTTACTGTGATTGGATGAACAAAATAAAATTGACCGGCATGGATTTATTTATTCATGCCGACTTTTTTATGTTCTTAATGTCAGTTTAAACTGCGTTTAAGGCTTCCCCTCAAGGGAAAGCCTGATAAAAATTCCGCACAAACTTCTCGGCTCCCCTGTAGGAGAGCTGGCGGCGAAGCCGACTGAGGGGTTTTCTTAAAGTCAG
>DNGF01000279.1 GCA_003486665.1 Oscillospiraceae bacterium | reverse complement strand
ATTTTATTTCTTCTTCAAAAATCTTTTCGGTTCGATTTGTTAAATTAAGCTTAACATAATCCGCAGGAACTAATTGTTTCTGCGGATTATGTTTTTTCAATCAATTGTTTAAAACGCATAAAATCACAGTGCAGTTGTCAAAAAGGCTTTTGTTATCGGATTTTTTCATAAATCCCCTTGACAGGCGGCTTTGAGGGTATTATACTTATGTCAGTTAGCGAGCGCTAACTGAAGGAGGCTCGATTATGAAAAAGAATGTGTTCAGAGGTATTCTTGCCGTTGTTTTAGCGGCAGCGGTTGTGTTTTTCACCGTCGGCGTAGGCGCCGCCACAACCCACTATAAAAGAGGAACATATGAGGGCAGCGGCCGCGGCAAATTCAGCGATGTTGTTCTCTCGGTCAAAATAAGACGCGGAAAAATTACAGCCATTGACGTTATATCTCAAAATGAAACACCGAACTACTGGAAACGAGCTGTTGCGGTGATTGACAGGATTATTGAATCAAACAACACCGCCGTTGATGGTGTTACGGGCGCAACCAAAAGCAGCAATGCAATTAAGACAGCCGTCAACAATGCGTTAAAACAGGCAACCGTCTATGGCGACATTTCATTTTTAACACCGGATTTTTTGAAAAATATAATTGATATTTTTGTTCGGGAGCTTACATTTATAAAAGTCGTTTGTTCGTAACATAAACGACTCTGTAACTATCCTTGTAACAGCATAAACAAAAACCGTCGATCAACTCGGCGGTTTTATTTCTTATACCGTTATTTTTTTAATATCATAATCGGCGCTCATGCTTGTAATGCTTGTTGCTGTAACGTCCTCTATACTCTTATCGGAAACCGAAGCCTGAAAATCAAAATCATCTGCACTTTCAGATCCCCATTTTAATGTACCATCGGGATATTTTACAATATTTTGGGCGCTTATATTTACATAAACATTTTGCTTCTTACCCTCATTGGTTATAAACACAATATGATATAAAAAGCAAATTGCATTACGCTGATAGTTTGTGTTACTGTTATACTTTTCCCTCTTGTTGGATTTTAAAGAAAGCATATATGTATCCTTTAATTCTTTGGTCAAAACACGTTCCGTTCGCCATCCCCAATGAACATATTGGTCAAAAGCCTTATTGGAAGATTTTACTTCCGCACATTTTGCCGTTACATAATCATCACGTTCTTTTTTTATTGTTGATAAGTCAAGACCGTCAACCGAAGAAATATATTCCGGCATATTTGAAACATCAAATTGCTTTGAAGACGTAACAAGAGAATAAAAATTTGTTTTATCTGATTTTACTTGAGCTGTAACGGTTATCTTATCTCCGTTGGCATATTTCCCTTTATCTGTTTTAAAGCTGACGTTTTGCTGAACTTCTGCAGAACAACCCGAAGTGTTTATTGATACATCACAAAAAGGTGAAATTCCCGTTATTGTTATATCCAATCCTGCAAATGCGTCAAGCTGATTTGCTTTTATGCTATCCTCGCTGTCCCCCGGCTTATATACTTTTATTCCATCCGTCTTGCTCTTTCCGCACGATGAAAAAGAAAGCAAAAGACCTATAATTACTATCATTGATACAAGTCTTTTCATTATACGATATCCTCCTTAATTTTTCTATTTCTCTTTGCGACCGCTTTTAATTTTTTTGAAAAAACAGCTGTAGAAACAATTACCAGGAATGTTTCAACTACAAAGATAATTGCCCATATTTTAATTGTTTCTTTATACATACCGTTTTTTGTTGATACCAGCCATACATTTGTTTCGAGGCGATATCCATTCTCCTTGTCAATATAATACCCGATAATTAAAAAATATCCGGCGCTGTTTAAGAACTGGAGCGTCATAAACAAATAATTACAAATTAAATACCTTCGTTTGTACGGTCTTCCGAGAACCAAAGGCAGGGCTGTGCATAATAAAGAAATGCCGGTCAATACTAATGCTATTTCTGCAAGACCGATAAATTGCAGAATACTGCCTATTATAATTTTGTAAGCATTTTCAACCTCAATCATATCGGTAAAGCTTAACGCGATGTTGACAGCTAAGCCGATAAATGTTGCCCAAAACCATATTTTAGCCTCTTTCATCCCGTTATATGAATCAATAACCCGGCTTCTATATGTACTTTTTCTTTTGCTTTCAGGTTCAATTTCTTTTATTGAAATGTTATTATCCAAGCGACTTCCTCATTTCTACAATCTGGCTATAGCAATTGTCACAATAACTCCACTTATCTCCATACGAATCTTTAACCTCATGTCGAGAACCGTCTGTAATTGTTTTTCCGCATCCCTCACACTGAAACGGTTCTGATTTTTTGCTTCCGCACGATGCAAATATGAATAATACCGAAACTAACAAAATAATTGAAACTACTCTTTTCATACTGTTCTTTCTCCTTTTAAAGTGAAATATCATCCAAGATGTACCAATCTCCGCCTTCTTTAACCATTTCCAGCTCAATCTCGTTAATCTGCTCAGCATTTCCGACATCTTCGCTTGTCCATAAATCAATCAAGAGTATAGCATGAGTTTTATCAACGAACTTGATCGCTTTAACGTTAAATTTTAGCTGCTCATCCTGTGCGGCAACACCTAAGCTGAACAAGGATTTAAAAGTATCTCCGCCGAGATTAAAGCTAAACAGTCCGGCTGATCCCCCTATGTTTGATCCAAGATTGCCAAGCGCCTTGTAGGCATTCCGATTTTTAGAATCCAAACAATCAATACATCCCGTAAGATCCCCTCCGGCATATGCCTTTTCAAAGGTTTCCAATCGCTCCAAAATTTTTTCTTCATCGCTTTTTACGAAGAAACCAAAGTATACGCCTATTCCGATTCCAACGATGAGAACAACCGAGATAATCAATTTTACTTTTTTATTCATATTCACGCCCCCTTTCCTTTGTAAATTCCTTAAAACTGCAAAACTTACTCTTAAAAGGAACGTTACAATTCATTAGGAACTACGCTTCTTGTATTATAGCATTATAGTTCCTATTTGTCAACAATAATAAGAAGTATAATTCCTATATATAGCGATTGGAGGAGTTATAGTGCATATTCTAAATCTCGTTGAAATAGGTGAAAGATTACTTTCTGTCAGAAGGAAAAAAGGAATGACACAAGGTGAGGTTGCCGAAAAGGCAGGTCTTTCCGACAGAGCGTATGCCGATATAGAAAGAGGAACGGCAAATATGCGTGTCGAAACCGCTTTGAAAATTTGCAAAGCGTTAAATGTCACACCGAACGACATATTGATTGACGAAGAAATCCCTATGCAATCCGGAACAGATCTATTGGTTAAGCTCAACTCTTGTTCTGAAAGCGAAAGAAAAACTGCAATAAAACTGATCAACGTATTCATGAATTATATTAATAAATAACAGAACACTAAAAAACTGCAATCCACAAAGTCGGTTTACACCATGACCTGTGAATTGCAGTCTTTTATTTTTATTAATATTTTATTTGCCTGGCTTAGCTCATTTTTTGTGTTCGACCTCCGGAGCCGCGTTATTATTAACGCAATCCTCGGTCACCTTAACGCTGACAATCGACTTATCGCTCGGAACAGCGTACATAATAGGCATAAGCAAGGACTCCATAATGGAGCGCAAGCCTCTTGCGCCTGTTTTCTTTTCAAGGGTTTTCTTCGCTATCGCCGTAAGCGCCTCAGGAGTGAACTCAAGCTCAACT
>DNGF01000077.1:765-9015 GCA_003486665.1 Oscillospiraceae bacterium | reverse complement strand
GCCTTGCGGAAAGCGCGGATGTCGTGACCGTGAGCTCTCTCTTCAAACAGAAAGTAATCTTTGGGTTCGGGCAGTGTATCGAAAAAGCGTTTTATCCTGTCGGCAGGACAATCAGTGTCCTTGCTTCCTGCCATTATAAGCTTCGGCACAGTCAGCTTGCCGGCATAGGTGATCGGGTCCGTAAGCGCGAGCCTTTCCGACGCACCGGAATATGAAAGAATCTCGTTTGGGAAATAATATGATGCGTTTGAAATGACGGTTTCAAGCATATCGCTTGAAAAGCCTATCAGCCATGGTTCATCGGCGCAGACCGCCTTGCATTTGTCGGAGAGTATGCCGCTGAGGACAAGGCTCATTCCTCCGCCCTGGCTTGTGCCGAAGAAAAGGAGCTTTTCACAATTCGCTGTTGTATGCTCCCTTGCCCAGCGTATCGCCGTCAGAACGTCGAGAATCCATTGGTCGTATGCGTTCGGCTTGTCAAAGACTGTGTTAAACAGCACGGGAAATTCGCCTTTGATTTTGAGCGGGTCAACGGCGGCGTTCCTTTCCGTATATCCGAGAGGGGAAACAAGCAGAACATTGAAGTCTTCGGTCACTTCATCCATGGGATATGACGGGAAAACCGCGTCGTATCCGGGCAAAATCACCAGCAACGGCCGATCTTCCGAGGAAGAGGAAAACCATTGAGAGCAGAACTGTGACTTGCCTTCGCGCCGAATTCTGACCCAACAATCACCGCTGCATTTTTCAACGGTAAAATCATACTTACAAAGCTCTGCTTCACGGCAAAGTTCAAGGGTTGAAACTATCATAATTGCACTCCAAAAAATAAAATTCTATTTAAGAAAATAAAAAACTTAATACTAATTTAGAAAAAAGTCCGATAAACTTCCTCCGGACCGCGTTATATATACAGAGGGGTTAAGGGACAGGATAAAAACTTAATACTAATTTAGAAAAAAGCCCGATAAACTTCCTCCGAACATCGTTATATTTACAGAGGGGTTAAAGAACAGGATGAAAATATATAAAATCATAAATCATTATACATTGGGCTTTTAAAAATTTCAAGAACAAAAGTTATTCTTCACAGAGCTGTAAAGCTGCCGCAGAATCAAACCGCGGCGGTTAGCATAACAGGCAGGGAAGCTTGCCTGAATCAAAATAAAAGGAGTGTCAATCATGTCAAACTACTATGAAGAAACCATGCGTAACGGTGAGCGTTATTATGAGAAATGCTCACACAACTACTCGGCAAAGATGCTGGACGGCGGAGGATTTACAAGCCGTATTGATACTGCCGACAGGACATATCACATTGTTACAAGAATCGATGAAAAGGCTGAGCTTGTAATTATGGAAATCTCACCGACAATCTACTGCTGCAACGAAGCACGCGCACAGGTCGGGGAGTACATTGATCAGATCAATGATAAGTACAAGTGCTGTAATATCAGGATTTCGCACAACGGCTGCATCCATGCCCATGCCGAGCAGCGCTTTGACGACGCTCCGCTGAGCGAGGATATGTTTGAAATCATGGAAGGCGAAGAAATCAAGATCCTCGATACATTCGAGGTCGTCCTTGACAAGCTTGCACACATGAAGCTCATCAGTCCCGAAGAGGCGGACGTTGAGAAGATGATTGAAGCACATATCAAAAGGATGCGTAAAAGCCTCATCGACGATTTTGCGGCACGCGCTAAAAGAAAAAAAGATGACGAAGATGACGGAGATGACGATGATGAGGAAAAAACCGCGATGCAGGGCTTCAGAGATTGGCTCCGTGAAAGAATGAAAGCCGATGCCGATGCCGAGGACGATGACGACGATGAGCCGGATGAATTCCCCGATGACGGGCTTGAAGCAGATCCCGACAGCCTTTTCAAAGAGATTTTCGGAATCCGCAGGGACGGCGACATCATTGACGTTGACCCCGAAGACGTTTGCGACGCCGATTCGGAGGATGAAGAAGCCCCGGACAACGGCACAGAGGCATAATAATCACACGGCGGCATTGGACCTCGAATAAGGGGTTCAATGCCTTGCGCCGAAAAGAAAACAGTAAGTAACTAAAGCATAAAATAAATTTAAAGGAGAATTAGCATGGACATCAGAATGCGCGAGCATATCAAAGACTACATCAGTATCAATCTTGCGGTGAACTCCGGTAAGGACGGAGATTCCAAGAAAAACCTGTATGTTGTAAAGGGACAGCTTTACAGCATCAAGCCGAAGGGGGAGAAGCACGCTTTCCCGTTCAGCATTTCCGCCGCTAACGGGTACGTTTATGACTGCCTTTTGAGTACAAACTCTATCCTTTACAAGGCATTTGTCAATGACGAAAACATGAACAGGGACCTGGTGTTTGTTATCCTGAGTACCTCACTGTGCGCTTCCTCGGCAAGGGTGTGCTTTATATCCAAATATACAGACGAGGTATTTGCCGTTTGCAAGAATGTCGTCAATGAAATCGTTAACGGCACAAACGAATCGAACCGTTCAGGGGATAAGGTCGTTTCGCTGAGAAGCGACAACAAGGAAATCGAAAATGAAATTAGCAGCCTGCCGTCTCATCTTCAGGATGATGCAAGGTTACAGCTCGGTTCCTCGCGCTTTACCGTCAGCAAGTCGTCCGCAGCGAGAGAACGTACCGAACAGGACCTGCGGCGCATATATACTGCCTGCAGAACCTCATATCCGGAATCGACACAGCAGAGAATAGATGCAATTATGAGCGGCGCTGTGACCGACCCGAAAAAATGTCTGAGAAAGATACTTTCCGTGTCCACCGGCTACACACCGGAAAGAATCTCCCTCAAACTGTTAAGCAAAGGTCTTAACGATGAGGTTATGCTGCGCGAGCGCGAGATAAAGTGCATCATTGACACCATAAGAACCGCTCAGATGAGAAACAGAAGCCCGAGGATACTTCTTATCGGTCCCGACGGATGCGGCAAGAGGACGATTGCACACAAGCTTGCCGAATTGAGGCACAAGCCCGTTGTTACCGTACCCTTTTACAGTATGCAGAGTCTTGTCGATTTTGCCGGCTGTTCATCCGTGTTTGAAAATTCGACTCCCGGTCCTTTCTATAAAAAGCTGCAGGCAACCGGCACGACCGATGTCACAGCGATCATGGAGGGCATAGATGCCTGCGCGCATGACGATTTCAAGAACGGCGATCCCGATGCAGGACTTCTCGGCACCCTTAACGGACTCTACTACGATACTTTTCTCGAAGCAGAGTTTGATGTGAGCAGAACCTATATCATTTGCACCGCGAATGACGAAACGAAGATCAAGCCGAAGATCAAGGAATGCTTCGACGCGATCGTTTATCTCAACGGCTATACAGATGAAGAAAGGTTCATCATAGCCAAGGAATGTACGATCCCGTCCATTCTCTCCGAGCTTCCTGCCGATGTTTCATCAACGATACATATCGACGACTCCTCACTCAGATACATAATCGGCAATTTCTGCTATGACAGCGGCATGACCCTTGTTGAGAGCAGCCTCAATGCAATAGTCGGCTGCCTTATCAATGACAGCGGCGCAAGGCTCACAAAAGAGCTGATAAACGAGTGCCTGAACGCAGAAAACCTGTCCGTGAACCGCATTGCGACCGTTCATATGAGCAGAGATTACTTTGACACCGAGAGCGGCCAGATCATCGACAAGATAATTGCCGAGAGCAAAAGCGATCTCAATCGCACAGGAAGGAAGAGTGTGGCAGAAAAGCAGCTTGAATACCTGTACGACATTGTTAAGAAAAGGGACTCAGCCGACTCGGAATTCAAGTTCAGCTTTGACTCCTTTATCGCAAAGGTCGATAAGTCGCACAGCGGCATGGAGGATATAAAGCTCGGAATGGCTCGCCAGTTCAACAGACTTGCCCGTACCGGCAAGGGCGGCAATCTTCTCCTTGTAGGTCCTCCCGGCCAGGGCAAGACCACTCTCAGCAGTAGCGCAGCAAAGGCTGCGGGCTTGCCGTTCTTTAAGATCAGCTGTAACGGCGTAAACGATCCGAGCTACTTCAAGGGTACATCGTCTGCGGTCACAATGGGCAGCTGCGGCATCATTACAAAGGCTCTGGGTGTTGTCGGCAGACGTGGCATAATCGTGCTCGACGAGATCGACAAGCTCACCGCATCGGGCAATGCGGGGTACTCGGTCGTAAGCTCCCTGCTTGATCTTCTGGACGAACGCCGTTACGCCGACACATACCTTGACGGCGTAAGACTTGATCTCTCGGAAATAATCTTCATCGCAACCGCGAACTACATCGAGAACATTCCGCCGGAGATTATAAACCGTTTTGAAACGGTTCGCATGAGACCCTACTCAAAGAAGGTCCAGGCTCAGATACTCAGGGACTTTATTCTGCCTGAGGTTTGCTGCGAGAACAAATGTAAAGGAATATCCTTTACAGATGAGGCGGTTGATTTTCTTATCAACAACTACTACTTCAGCACGGGCGCAAGGCAGATCAAGGTTTTTGCTTCGAAAATCGTTGAAACGGTTCTTCTCACCAATGAAAGCGCCGTTGTCACGAGTGACGACATTGTAAGAATTATCGGTGCGCCTACCGCTGATAATCATATCCGCAAGTACGATTACACCATGCCCGGCAGAGTTAACGGATTGGCAGTCAGCTCCTACACCGGCAGAGGTTCGATATCAATTATTGACTGCATCAAGACCGAGGGTACAAGCGTTTTCATCGGCATGGTTCAGGGAAGCTGCCTTGAGTCGATCACTGTTGCCAAGGCAGCGGCAAGCACAATAAATCCCGAATGCGCCTCGAACAATTATCATATCCACATGGGCGTAGGTGAAGCTTCAATTGCCAAGGACGGAAGCAGCGGCGGCCTTGCTCTTACCATGGCGATTCTCTCCTGCTGCAGCGGCACACCCGTTGACAAGGAGTGCTGCTTCACAGGCGAAGTTGATATCTTCGGCAACGTTTATGAAGTGGGCGGTGTCCCCGAAAAGATCAGAGCGGGCATTGATTCAGGCTGCACCAAGATTTTTATTCCTCAGCGCAACTACGAACTGCTTACCGCCGAGGAGCTTGAGGAATTTGATGCCGAAGCCGAGGTGATCGCTGTGAACAAGGTCGGCGATGTGATCTCAAGAGCTTTCCCGTTCTCCGTTCATATCAACAAGCAGGCGTCTTAACCGAGAGTGCCGGTACAGTGATTTGTGCCGGCACAGCTGTGCTTTTCATAAACTGTATATTTTCAATACTTGCCAAGGAGGAAAAAACGATGATTCCCGACAAATCAGATGACAACTACACATTGGATTCGGTTAAGCTTCTTATTCGGAAATACGGCGATGAGAACAAAGCCTCATACAAGGAACACGAGATTGATCTCATCGCGAGGTATATGTATTTCAGCAGGAAGCGGGGCTTTATTAAGAACGGTAAGCTTGAAGGACTTGTTAAATACTTCACCGAAAGCATCCGCAGGATCGTGTATTGCGAGGGCGGTATTCCCGATGATATCGAGATTGACGGCGAAAGGGTTCTGTCCGATTGGGTGTATAAAGGCTTCTCCGTTATTGACAGGGTGCTGTATATCGGAGCCGATGACAAAAACAGAGAGAACGATAAATTCATTATGCGGTTTTTTCAGGCAATGGGCTTCGTCCTTATAAAGGCAGATGACAGCCATCCGTCAATTTCGACTGCCGTAACGCATTCAATCGCGGGCAGGCTGCTCGTTTGCGACATAAAAGGAAAAAAGCTCCCTTCGGATACGGATCGGATTCGGTTTGGCAGCCGCACGCTTCGCTTCTGTTTTTCGCACGCGGAAAACTCAATTATTGCCACACTGTTCACTCAGTATGAACATTATAAAGGAATTTACGATTTTTATGTCGTAAGGAAGATGTTCAGTGACGGATATAAGGAAACGGTCGGAACTATAGTTGACGATGAAAAATCAGAGGAGCTTATAGGCTATTTGGACGAGCTTACAAAGCTTTTAAGTGAGTACATTTTTTGCCGCAGTGCCGACGAGGCGGTTGACGTTATAGCGGATTTTGAGCTTTCTGCCGCAGAATATTTCCCGAATAAAAAAGACACGGATTTTAATGTTTTTTGTTGGATGATTCCCGACGAAGACATGGCGGATATGATCAGCAAGCTGTATTCATGACCGGAAACAAATTGCCGCCGACCGAATTTCGGATACAGATTTAAACGGCAGATTGTGCCATTTATCGGTCGGCGGTTTGTAAAAAAGGAGGAGGAACGGTATGAAATATCCCATGCTGAGCAAATGGGTGGTTTTTAAAAAATACAACGAGAATATGTATTCGGCGTACAATTATCTGAACGATGACGAGTGTGCAATAGGAAAAGAAATAGTCGATTTTGCCGTAAAGCTGGACGGAAAAACAGATCCGTACAAAGCCGCAGAGGGCTATACACACGACAAGGTTGATTATATGCTTACTTATCTCAAGTGCTTGGATCTCATAAGGGAAAGCCGCATTACGGTTGAAAAAATCGGAACGGCTTATTTGTCCCTGGCTTTTCCCCGTGTTACGGGCGGCAAGAAGATCCTTTGCTTCTTTCTCAATTTGCTTCTGCTCGTTTCATGGCTGCCGATTCTGATATTCGGCATTGCGGCATTTAAAAATGCCGATCCGTATTGCAGTGATAAATATGATGTTCTCGCATGGCTCGGCGGAATTGCTTTCGGAGCGGTTTGTCATGAAATTGCTCATGCCGTAGCCATTGCCGGAAGCGGCGGCAGGCTTTTCGAGATCGGTGCGATGGTAAGATTTTTTATTCCCGGTGCCTATGTATCGGGCGACTTTACAAGGGTCAAGAGCCGCTTTCTGAGAATTCAGATCCATGCGGCAGGAATAGAAACCAATTTTCTGATCGGCGGATTATCTCTTCTTTTGGCAACGATTACGGGCGCGAATCTGAGCGGTCTGCTTCGCGGAGTTGCAATGAACAATATACTGCTCGGCGCAATAAATCTTGCCTTCGCAAGCGGTCTTGACGGTTCGCATATTCTCGGAGAGCTGTTCGGCGATGTGAATTATGTTGACAGGCTCGGCAGTATAATGCACAGCAGAACGGAGAGAGAAACACTGAGAAAGCAGGGGATAAACGGTCATGCAACGATCGCCGCGAGCTTTGTTGTCGGCATCTTGAAGCTGGTTATACCGGCAGTATTAATTCTTTCCGCAATGGAGGTATTGTTATGCGTAATGCTGATGTTATAAAAGGATCCGTTTGCTTATCCGCAATGCTCCTGCCGACGGCATTTTCCGCCGCGGCGGCGTTCGGCTTGCCGAGCGTTCTCTTTGCCGCCGCCTTTGCTCTTATGCTTGCAATTGTTAAATTTGCGCCTTTTTGCAAGGGACACGAGGTGTTGTGGACATTTCTCCTTTCATTTTTTATTTGTATTCCCATGAACGTCAAGCTGATAATTGATTATAAATTAGACAAAATTCTTGGCTTGGACATTCCGATTATCGAGGCGATGACGGGAGTTATAGTTATGCTCCTCATGCTTACCGCCGAGGAACTGGTCTGCTGTATTTTTGCCGTGGCAATTTTCAAGGAAAGAGAAAAAAATAATTGACTGCATTATAAAAACTAAGTGCAGCTTTCGGCGGAATATCCGAACACCGAATCGGTCGGCGGCTGTCGGAATAAATTTCGGATAAGGCTAAAAAAGACCTTGGAGTTGCAGAGTAAATATCAATAATATCATAATTTAGTAATTTAAGTATCAAATATAATTGACAATCGGGATAAATGTTGTATAATAAATACATAAAAATGATAAAGGGATGAATTTATGAAGAAGCAGTTTATACAGATAATTTCGATTATTCTGGTTGTCGTTGTTGTGCTTTCCGTACCCTCGTTTGCGGAATTTTCGGGAACGGGCATAAATGATATCATAACCGGAATAACGGAGTTTTTCACAGGCACAACAACCGTTGAGGACGAAACAACAACCACGGAGCCGGGCGAAACGGGGGAAACAACTACCGAACCTACCACGGAGCCGACGACCGAACCTACGACTGAGCCTACCACGGAACCGACAACCGAACCAATCGAGAATTTTGACGAGGTTGACGACAGCCGAATCGTTGCAAGAATGTATATCTGCACTCAGCAGGTCGGACTCGGTCACGCCTGGATCTATATCGAGAGCAGGTTTAACGGAGATTTACCCGTTGGCTGTTATACGCTGAAGCCCGAAC
>DNGF01000077.1:0-717 GCA_003486665.1 Oscillospiraceae bacterium | reverse complement strand
CTGAAGCCCGAACAGGGTGTTTCTATGGGAACGTTTATGCTCAGCAGATCGGACGGTGCGGGACTCTATTATAATGTTGAGTCGTACTGCGCGAACGAATGGGGACTCAGGAACAAATCGTGGCTCGGAATGGACCTGACGAAGAAACAGCTCGTCAAGGTCAGTAAGAGAATTAAGCAATGGAACTGGTGGGATCTTTATTCCAACTGTACCTTCTTTGCCGCGGAGATATGGAACTGCGTTTCTAAGAAGAAGATCATTCCGCTGATGTTCCCGTTCTTTATCAAGTGGCAGATTCTTGCCAAGGGCGGAAACAAGGATGTTGTATTGAAGCCGGTTGAAAAAACAGACTGCTATAAGCAAAAAGGAGTCGGAAAGAATGCGCGCATTGTTCAGGTTAAGGACGGTACGCTCGATTCAAAGCTGTTATAACCGTTAAGGCGGTACCGCAAAAAGCGTGCGAATTGCACAGCAGAAATTTTTGTCGGGTTATGCAAAAAATTTGCCGTCTTGCCGGAGCAGATCAAGAAAATTTTGTGCAGCGTGATATAGATTATTTTAAGCAAGACGCGTATCGCAATTTAGTTAGATGTTATATTAAATCCCTGTCGGACGTTCGGCGCCCGATGGGGATTTACTGCGTTTAATGCGGCGTATTTTTTTGTTACCTTCAAGGGAAAGGCTGAGAAAATGTCGGCAGAAAATACAATTGAACGT
>DNGF01000094.1:3309-4555 GCA_003486665.1 Oscillospiraceae bacterium | reverse complement strand
ACGCCCCTACTAAATCAAAGTCAATTTTATCAAACTTTTAGCCCTGTCTCGCTTTGCTCGACAACTCCCTCAGTCGGCTACGCCGGAGGAGAAACCCACATACTTTTAACCTTTTCTAAGCCTTTCCTTTATCATCGGGGCAAGCTCATTGAAAAGCGTTGCAGCAAGGATGAGAACCGTGCCGATTATCTGAACAGAGTCCATTCTCTCGCCGAGAATAACTGCTGAAATTATGATCGCCGTAACGGGATCTATGTAGCTGAAAACGGCGGTTGTCTGTGCGGGAATTTTTTGCACGGACGAAAAATAAATCATGTAAGCAAATCCCGTGTGGAACACACCGACTACCAATGTTAAAATAACCGACTTCGTATCAAAAACAAAGCTTGTAACATCCTCGGTCAGCAGAACGTAAGGTATCATCGTCACTGCGGCAACCAAAAGCTGAACAAAGGTTGTTTCAACGGGAGAAAGCTCACGGACAAACTTGTTGATAACAATAACCGTGCTGTATAAAGCGGCGGCGGCAAGTCCGAAAACAATTCCTTTAACGCTCTTTGTTACACCCGTGACAACTCCCGATATCAGCACGGCGCCTATGACTGCAACCGCCACGCTTACTCCCTTTGCCGCCGTCAGCCTTTCCTTAAGAATAAACGGCGAAACCACAACAACAATTACGGGAGCCATATAATAGCAGAGTGTTGCGACCGTAACACCAGTGAACCTGTATGCTTCAAAAAGGCAGATCCAGTTAAAAGCCATCGCTATTCCCGACGGAATCAGCAGCTTCAAATTTTTCACTATAGCCTTACCGTCAAAGCCGTGACCGCTGACTGCCATGAATATTCCGATAAAAGCGCCGCCTATGATCGCCCTTGCAAAGGAAATAAACGACGAGGGGAAATTAATGTTATTTACAAAGGGTCCCAATGTGCCGAAGACAAGCATTGCGAACGCCATGAATAATTTATCTTTGCTATTTGAGTGTGACAATGCTTACTCCGTCCTCTCCTTCTCCGAACGTGCCGAGACGTGAAGTTTTAACATACTTTGATTTTTTCAGATAATCCCTGACAGCCGAGCGCAGAACACCCGTACCCTTGCCGTGAATTACCGTAAATTCATTTATGCCCATTCTCAGCGCATGGTCAATGTAGCGGTCAAGCTCCAATATGCCCTCCTCGACCGTCATTCCGCGAAGATCAACGCTGGTCTGAGCTTTCATATTCATGCGGCTTTCCAT
>DNGF01000094.1:3134-3294 GCA_003486665.1 Oscillospiraceae bacterium | reverse complement strand
TCCATACTGCCCGTGGCAACGGTACGTTTCTTTTCAACACTCTTTTTCTTCTCGATAAGCCGGAGATTTTCCTCCTTGACCCTTGTTTTCATCGTTCCCATCTGAACGGTGACAAGACCTTTTTTATCTTTAAGAGTAACAACTGTCGCTTCATTTCCGA
>DNGF01000094.1:0-3108 GCA_003486665.1 Oscillospiraceae bacterium | reverse complement strand
CGTCGGCAATTATTACAGTATCGCCGATTTTCAGCGGTCTGGGCAGAACATAGTCCTCGTCATTGCCGAGGGAAACTATCGGATCGGACGCCGTGTCGATCGCATTAAGATCCTTTTTTATAACCGCCCTTGCGCGGCGAGCCATCTCGGCGGCATTTTTTTCCTTAGCCTGCTGTTTTTTGAGCATTTCAAGATCATTGAGAAGCTGATACGCTTCGCGCTTCGCCTGCTCTGTTATTCTGAGTGCCTGTCCCTTTGCGTCCTCAATTTCTTTCTGCCTGAGCGTTTCGATATCCGCCTTGAGCTTCTGCGCTTTTTCAAGCTCACGGTCGGCTTCTTCGCGGATTTTTCTCGCTTCGTCACGCTCTTTTTCCATCTTCGCGCGGCTCTGTTCAAGCCTGTCAACAACGTCCTCAAAGCGAACATTTTCATTTGAAACAAGCTCCTGAGCGTGTTCGATTATTTCATCGCTGATTCCGAGTCTTTTGGAAATTGCAAAGGCATTTGACCTGCCGGGAATACCGATAAGAAGCCTGTAGGTCGGCTTGAGCGACTGAACGTCAAATTCACAGCTTCCGTTTATAACTCCGGGAGTCTGCAAGGCATACGATTTAAGCTCTGCATAGTGAGTCGTAGCTGCAATCTTCGCGCCCTGATTTCTGAGCTGTTCAAGGATCGAAACTGCAAGCGCCGCACCCTCGATCGGGTCAGTACCCGCGCCCAGCTCGTCAATAAGCACAAGGCTCTTATCGTCTGCAATTTTGAGAATATTAACGATCTTCGTCATGTGCGATGAAAAAGTCGAAAGCGACTGTTCAATGCTCTGCTCATCGCCTATATCGGCAAGCACATGATCAAATACGGAAATTCTGCTCCTGTCGTCAACGGGAAGCATAAGTCCGCACATCGCCATAAGGGACATAAGACCGATGGTTTTTATTGAAACGGTTTTACCGCCCGTATTAGGTCCTGTGATAACTATAGTGTCGAATTCCGTGCCGAGGCTGATATCCACGGGTACGACCTTATTTTTGTCGATAAGCGGATGTCTTGCACGTCTGAGTTCGATAATTCCCTCGTTATTAAGCTGAGGAACGCTCGCTCTCATTGCATAGGCAAGCTGAGCCTTTGCAAAAATCAGATTTAATTCAACCGCACATTCATAGCTGCTCTTGATTGAATTTGCAAAGCTGCCGACATTCGCCGAAAGCTCGGCAAGGATGCGGTCGATCTCGTCCTCCTCCTTATTTTTGAGGAGCTTAATTTGATTGTTTGCCTCAACAATGGGCATCGGCTCAATGAAAACCGTTGCGCCGCTCGCGGAAGTGTCATGCACAAGACCCGGTACCTCTCCCCTGTACTCGTTCCTGACAGGTATAACATAGCGTCCGTTTCTCATGGTGATGATATTATCCTGAAGATACTTTGATAAATTGGAATTGTGCGTATATTTGCCGAGCTGATCTCTGACCTTGGACTCCTGCGTGCGAATCTTTCTTCTGATATCGGCAAGGGTCGGGGAAGCGTTATCGGCGATCTCCTCCTCGGAGATGATAGCCGTTGTGATCGAATCCTCAAGGAATCTGTTCGGCATAAGAGCATTGAAATACACGTCAAGCACGGTTGCAACACCCTCGTTTGTGCTTCTCCACTGTGAAATTGTTCTGATAACATGAAGCACCGACGCAACATTGAGAAGCTCCTTTAAGCTGAGCGTACTGCCTGCATCGGCACGGTAAAGAGCATTATTAACATTAATAAGACCGCCGAATGCAGGTCCGCCGAAACGTGCAAGGAGCATATGTGCGTCCCTTGTCTGATTCATCAGCGCCTGTGCCGACATGAGGTCGGACTGCGGTTCAAGGCTCAGAGCAGCAAGCCGAGCATCCTCACAAGAGGTATGCTGAGCTAACAGCTCAAGCACCTTATCCAGCTCCAGTGCCGGATACTGTCGGTTCATTTTGCTCATCCTTTCATAACTTTATAAAAATCCAAAGTTTTAAACTTTTTCGATGTCTGCGTCAGCAAAAAGCGCTCCGTAACATCGCTGAGTGAATTTAAGCTTTCCTCACTCAGGGAAAAGGAAAAAAGCTTCTCGTCCTCACTGTAGCATATATGCCTCATTGCACGAAGCACACCTGACGAAAGCATTATTCCCGAATGCTTGTTTCTGCATTTTTCGCAGAATATCAAGCCCTCAACGGGGCTGAAAAGGAAATCCCCGTCATATTCCTCGCCGCAGTCGCCGCAAACTACAAGATCGGGCATATAACCCGACAGGCACAGCAGCCTCAGCTCAACGATCGCCTTTAACATCGGCTGCGGTCGTTTTTTGTTCATAAGCATATGTAAAGCGTTGAGGATAAGACGCAGATATTCGTCCGCATCATCCTCAACGGGAGCCAGCTCCCCTGCCAGCTCACAGAAATACTGAGCCAGCGCGAGTGCTTCAATGTCGTTTCTTAAATCAAAAAATATTTCCTTAGGCTGAGCCTCATCGACGGAATAGGCATCCCTGCCCCTGTAGATAGAATAGCTTCCGTAGGCGAAAAGCTGAGTCGCGCTCTGTGACCTGCTTCTGATCCTCTTGGCGCCTCTTACAAAGGCTCTTATAACGCCGTGGTCACGGGTAAGCAAAGTAACAAGACGGTCATCCTCGCCCGTCTGCTGCTCCCTGATTATCAGTCCGTCCGTCCGAAACTTCATTGCTGTTCTCCTGTGTTGAAATATGCTTGTATTGAAGATAGTCGCAGATTTTTCCGCTCGATGCGAATTTATCCCATGCGGCAAGATCTTTATAACTGTTATTCATATAAAATCCCTCCAAATAAAATTATTTGCAGGGATCAGATCTTTATTTATTTTTCGCGGCGGTAAAAATATCCACCGTCATTTTGATGCCTGTTTTTATCAGTCAAGTCCGAAATTGTGGATAAGACCCTCTCTGTTGCGCCAGCCCTCTTTGACCTTGACCCAACAGCGCAGATTGATGTGACACTGGAAGAATTTTTCCATATCCTCCCTCGCTCTTGTGGAAATTCGCTTGAGCATTGCTCCGTTCTTGCCGATTATGATTCCCTTGTGGCTGTCCTTTTCACAATAGATAAC
>DNGF01000224.1 GCA_003486665.1 Oscillospiraceae bacterium | reverse complement strand
TTTTGCCTGTTGCGCCCTCAATCGGTGTTCCTCCCTCATTGCTGTTGACATCATTTGCGTACCACTGATATTGTCTGTTAAAACCAACAACATCTGCCTCAAGCTCGCCCATGTATGGCTTGTAATATTTCGGCAGGTCTGTTATTACAGCGGTTTCCGGCGTTACTTCGATAAATTTTATTTCATTCTTGTTTGCCCATTCTTCAACATATGTTCCCAACGAACCGTAAATTGTGTAGGAACTAACCGAATATTCACTCAAATCATCCGGTAAGCTTTCAACGGTTGACGGGAACACCATCGTTGAATACGCATCGGGAAAATCGTTAATAGATTTGAGCTTTGAAAACTCAAGGCGTGATATGCAATATGTTTCAAAAGAATTGGGTTCTAAACTAAAAATTTTTTCTCCGTTAAAATCGGTTATTTCAGGCAAATCCAAATTAGAAAAATAGCTTGTTCTTCGGAAAAGATTGATATCTCCCTCTCGTGACGGATATCCCTTATCAATATATCTCAGCTTCGGACAATTCAACTGATATATATTCATACCGGCAAAGCTTTTTCCGCCGCAGGTTTCAAGATTGGGGAGATTTAAAGAAATTACGTTAGAACCATAAAATGCTTCGAATTCAATCTTTTCAACACTCGGAAATGTCATATTCTTTACAAGGTGCGTGCAACCGTAAAAGGCTTTTCTGTAAATTTCTTTTGTCTTGGGGAAATCAACCTTTCTTAGGTTTTCACATGAATAGAATGCTTCTGTTCCGATTGCTTCAATATTCTTACCTTCAATATACATTATTGTTTTGTTTTCCCTGAAAGCATTGCTTACCACTATACCGGTAGGGCCTGTGCGACCTATTTGTGTCATAGTTTCCGGAAGCGTAATACCATAAATTTCAACATTTGAAAATGCCCGACCTTTAATGCCTGTTACAGCTATGCCGTTTATACTTGACGGAATAGTCATATCTTTTAATTCACCGTTATATACTTTAATTGCTCCCGTGCTGTCTATTTCAAAATCCGATTCATTTGCCAACGCAGAAGACCTATATACACCGGAAAGAGGTACGCTCGGTATGTTATTGTCATCATACGCAACAGCTTTTATTAATTCCATATCTCCGTAGATTTCAATCGGCTCTGAAAAAAGAATTCCGGTTTCTTTCGTGGGATATGTACCGTCCATTGTATAGTAAATATCATAGTTAGAACTAAAATCAACCGATATTTTTCCCGTATATTTGCCCGGTTTTAAATTCGCGAAAAGAGATGGGCGAGGTAATCCTACGGCACCTATTGCGTCGGCAACACCTGTGCCATATATTTTGCTTATATCACCGTTAAAATCGTCATAAGGCGTAGCCGTTTCCTTAACGGCATCTTTTAGATCGTCAACGGAATATTCAGGGTGAAACGAAAGTGTCATGGCGCAAATTGACGCAACATAGGGTGCCGAAAATGAAGTTCCGTCTGAAAGTACATGCTTACTGTTTAAACCGATAACACGTATGTTTTCACCGGGAGCAACAACGTCCACATACTTGCTGATAGCAGTCCAGTTACAAGGGTATAAGGTTTCGTCACAAGCAGAAACCGTAAGAGTATAATCCGATGAAGCCGGCATGGACTTTTGGGGCTCTATACAAGAAAACACATAGTTTCCGGCTGAACTGACAATTAAAATATCTTTTTCACGTGCCACATTAATTGCGTCTTCAAACATATAATATATTGAATTTTTTTTCCAACCATATTCCAGCATAGTCGTCCAACTGCAGTTCACTATATCAACATTATCTGTGATAGCCTGCAAAAAACCGGAAAACAATGCAGAAAATACGTACCTACCATCACTTGAACACTTATAGTTTCTGATAACAACATTATCCGTTGTTGAATCAACAATAACACTGGTTACATAAGTTTCATGATCATCATTGTATGCTTGTTCGCTGCCGGAGTTATCTTCGGAAGAGTCGAAACCGGTTTTCTCTAATCTGCCCTTAAAAAATTCTTGTTCCAAATCAACACCCGTTCCGACAACTCCAATAGTTACTCTCGGAAGCGATATGTTGTTATTGATTACATAGTCTTTCAACGCATACAAACCTATTGACTCTGCGCCCCAGCACTCAGTCCTTTTCAGAGTTTCAGCGGGCTGCTCTATATCGTCCTTCTGACTGTTTTCGGTAATTCCCTCAATTTCTTCGTCAACACTGATTGCCGTTATTTCCTTACATTCAGAATAGTATTCAAAAGCATTTTTTGCGTCAATTTCATTTTTAAACTGTATTATATAATAATCTTTAAATCCGCTTGCCATTCCGACTGAATTGAGCTTTTGGGGTTTCTTGTCGGATTTTACAATCAATCTGCAGGTAGAAAAATCCTTATTGTCTTTGTTCTCATCATCGTTTGCTGAGTTTGTTTCAATCAACTGCTCAGGCTCAAAAGTCAATAGCTCTTTTGTTTCGTCGATGAAACCTTGCAGATCGTCCTCACGGCTTATTGCAAAAACATTTCCGCCAGCCATAAACGTTGTAAACAGAATTAAAAGTGACATTATTAAACTTAAAATCTTTCTCATAAATTATACCTCCATACAGCATATTATCATATCAATTACTGCTTTTGTTAAAAGCGGTAAAAATGATTTAAAAAACGGCAAAAACGATATTGCATTGTGAAAAATCAATGTGTTAATTAAAGGAATTATATGTTATAATACATTAAAGATTTTATCAGGGGATTTTATTATGCTGAATATTCTTGTCTGCGATGACGATAAAGATATTGTAAATCAAGTGAATAACTTACTCACT
>DNGF01000032.1:2703-4581 GCA_003486665.1 Oscillospiraceae bacterium | reverse complement strand
CTGAAATGCTTTCTTGGGTATACCTGCTTTTCATGTATCTGCTACGATTTGCAAAGAATCAAAAAGACAAATGATAATTCGTATAATCAAATGCGTGATAACTATACAATTTAATTAAATTGTAATTATCGATTTTAGAACCTGCCCTTTGAGAGAGGAAAAATTCTTTCTCAAAGGGATTTTTTAATTTTTCTCTTGACAGCTAACGATTATTAGCTTATAATATAGCTAACAAACATTAGCTTGGAGGATTCATGAAACAGGAAGATACAAAACAGAGAATTTTATCGGAGTCGCTTCGGCTGTTTTCCGAGAAGGGCTATGATGCGGTGTCCGTTGCCGAGATTGCGTCGGCGGTCGGAATCAAAGCGCCGTCGCTTTATAAGCATTATAAGAGCAAGAGGGACATCTTTGACAGTATTTTGAAAAAAATGAGCGAAGCGGACAGCTTTTACGCCGATGAAAACGATATGCCGAATGCTGACGATGATTACATCAACGTTCCACTTGAAAGCATAAAAAGGTTCAGCACCGTAATGTTTAAGCATTGGACAGAGGATGATTTTGCAGCTCGTTTTCGCCGTATGCTCTCACTTGAACGCTTCAAAAATCATGAAATGGCGGAGCTTTACAAAGGCTACATTTCAAGCGGACCGCTTGATTATATGACGGATGTTTTTGTCGGAATGAATTACTCTCTCGATTCCGCAAAACAGCTTGCTTTGTCTTTCTACGCGCCGATGTTCATGCTTTACACCGTTTATGACGAATCGGAAAACAAGAAAGAAATAATTTCACAGGCAGAGAAACATATCAACAATTTTATTGACAATTTAAAGGAGAAATCACAATGAACTATATTTTAAGTAAGAAATACGAAACACCCGAACTTATGGCTAAAATCATGGGACCGAACCCGATCAAGCTGGAAGAGGAGCTTATGCTCGGACACAAAATTCCCGACGGCTCGGTTGTCTGCGACCTCGGAAGCGGACAGGGATTGACCTCCGTTTTCCTCGCTAAGGAATACGGCTTCAAGGTCTATGCCGCCGATCTTTGGAGCGATCCGGAGGAGAATAAGAAGTTTTTTGAAGGCATGGGCTTGACCGAGGAACAGATCGTTCCCGTCAAGGCGGACGCCGAGGATCTTCCGTTTGATAAAGAATTCTTCGATGCGGTTGTTACGACGGATTCCTATAATTATTTCGGCAGAGATCCGAAATATCTTGACGATAAGCTTCTTCCGTTCGTGAAAAACGGCGGTTATATCTATATCTCGATTCCCGGCATGAAAAAGGACTGTCATGATGATCTTCCGAAAGAGCTTTTGCTTTCTTGGACGCCCGAACAGCTTGACTATATGCACGATGTCGATTACTGGAAAGCGATGGCAGAACAGTGCAGCGGCGCCGAGCTTGTTGAAATCGGGGAGATGGAGTCGAATGATGAGGTATGGGCGGACTGGCTGAAGCAGGAGAATGAATATGCCGTGGGTGACAGAAAGTCGATGGAAGCCGGCGGAGGAAAATATCTGAATTTCATTAAAATCGTTTTGAGAAAGAAATAATCCGGCGAAGAAAAATACTCTAACGGATAGGCGGCGGAATTAAATTATATTAAATTTTGTTCCGCCGCTATTTTTAACCCCTCCGTCGGCGCAATCCGCCGAAAGTCGTAGAGGTTAAATTCTTGATGAAATTTCAATATTGCTTGTAGGGGCGACCATCGGTCGTCCGCTTTTATTTTCTGCTAACTTTCGCGGACGTGTAATGCACGCCCCTACTAAATCAAGGTCAATTCTATCAGATTTTTTAATGCTGTGCTGTTCTATCTCGCTACGCTCGACCACTCCCTCAGTCGGCTGCGCCGACAGCTCCC
>DNGF01000032.1:0-2546 GCA_003486665.1 Oscillospiraceae bacterium | reverse complement strand
GCGAAACGGAGGGGTTAAAAGCATATACAACAAACCCTACCACAGCAAGCGCTTCTCTACAGCGGCGCCGAAATAAACTTCTGCCGGCATTCAACAGCCTTTCCACATAGCGGATTAAAGAATTGCAGAGAATAGGGATATTAAAGCAGTTCGATGTGTATATCGCGCCGTTTTTTTTGTTTCGGAACTAAATATAAAATCTCCGTAATCCGTTGTATTTCGACAGTAACAGTGCTAATATATACTTATATCAGGCAATTCGGAGATGACATTTATGTGGATCGTGTTTGCGTCCGGTTCGGCACTGTTTGCCGGACTTACGTCAATTCTTGCAAAGTGCGGCATTAAAAAGACCGACTCAACTGTTGCAACGGCAATCAGGACAATTGTTGTGCTTCTGTTCTCATGGCTGATGGTATTTATTGTCGGCTCACAGGGCGAGATCGGATCGATTACATCGCACACGCTGATTTTCCTCGTTCTGTCGGGACTTGCAACTGGAGCAAGCTGGCTTTGTTATTTCAAGGCGCTGCAGCTCGGCGATATCAATAAGGTCGTGCCGATCGACAAGTCAAGCACGGTTCTGACGATTTTGCTTGCGGCAATTCTTCTCGGAGAGGGGATAACGCTTTACAGCGGAATCGGTATCGCTCTTATCGCTGTCGGCACGTTTCTTATGATTGAGAAAAAGGACGTCAAAAACGATGTTCCGAAGAATAAACGCTGGATTTTCTATGCCCTCGGCTCGGCTGTGTTCGCAAGTCTTACGGCAATACTCGGAAAGATAGGCATTTCCGATGTTGAATCAAATCTCGGCACAGCCATAAGAACGGGAGTAGTCCTTGTCATGTCGTGGATAATGGTATTCGTTACAGGCAAGCAGAAAGAAATTAAAGGCATCTCCAAAAAGGAACTCGGCTTTATCTGCCTTTCCGGACTTGCAACGGGCGGAAGCTGGCTTTGCTATTACAAGGCGCTTCACGATGGACTTGCAAGCGTTGTTGTGCCGATTGATAAGCTTAGCATTCTTGTGACGATTCTGTTTTCATACATAGTTTTTCACGAAAAGCTGTCGAAAAAAACGGCAACGGGTCTTGCTCTTACCGTGGCAGGAACCCTGCTTATGCTTATAAAGTAAAGGCGTTTTGTCTAATACGCGTTGACAACGCGGCTATTTACATAACAGGGCGAATGTAGTATAATAATACTGTAAAAGCTGCCGTTCGGCAGAGTACTACACGATTGGAATGAATGAAATGAAGTATCTTCTTATTATACCGGCTGTGATCGTGCTTTTATTGCTGATCGCGGTTGTTCGCACGCTTCTCATGCCGAAGAAAAAATCCGATTACAAGGCGAATGAGGATGAAAAGGAATCGCTTCGCCTTGCCAAAAAGCTTTCGGAAATGATAAAATACGACACAACATCTCATGCCAATGTTCATGAGGTCGATAAGTTCCTCGGCTTTCATAAGGTGCTTGAAAGGCTGTTTCCGCTTGTTCATGAAAAGCTGGAGAAGACCGAAATTGACGGCAATCTGCTCTTTTACTGGAAGGGCGAAAGCTCCGAAAAACCGATACTTCTCATGAGCCATCAGGACGTTGTTCCTGCCGAGGGCGAATGGTCGCATGAGCCGTTTTCGGGCGATATCGCGGACGGCAGAGTTTGGGGCAGGGGAGCCGCGGACACAAAATGCTCCGTTATGGCGTTCTTTGAGGCAGTTGAGCAATTGCTCAAAGAGGGCTACACTCCGCCCGTGGACGTTTATCTTGCGTCCTCCTGCACCGAGGAATGGGCGGGCGACGGCGCGCCGAAAATCGTAAATGAGCTGAAGCGCCGCGGCGTTGAGCTTTTCCTTCTCTGTGACGAGGGCGGCTGTATTATTACAGATCCGATCGGCGGCGTAAAAGGAAATTTTGCTATGGTCGGCGTTTTTGAAAAGGGTAAAGCGGACGTGAAGTTCACCGCGCACAGCACGGGCGGTCACGCAAGCGCACCGACAAAGAATACGCCTATCGCAAGACTTGCTTCCTTTGTTGACGATGTTGAAAAGCATTCTCCGTTTAAGAAAAAGCTTCTTCCTGAGGTTGAGGCCATGTTTTCATCTCTTGCGCCCTATGCTTCTTCTTTCGGAATGAGGCTGCTGCTCGGCAATATTTGGCTGTTTAAGCCGCTTATTATCGCCGCTCTGCCTGCAATCAGCGCACAGGCGGCGGCAATGCTCAGAACGACAATTGCGTTTACCACTCAGTCGGGTTCGGACGCTTACAATGTTATTCCGCAGGAGGCGACCCTTGGAGCGAATATGCGCTTTATCCCTCACCAGGGCGAAAAAGAGAGCCTTGAAATAATCGAGAATCTTGCAAAGAAGCACGGTCTTGATACGGAGGTAATACATTCAAACGACTATACTCCGCCCGTTGATATAAACGGCGAAGCGTTTAAGCTTTTTGAGGGCGTTATTGCAGAAACCTTCCCCGGACTTGCTTCAAGTCCTTACGTTATGACAGGCGCAACGGACGCGCAGTTCTATCAGCCGGTCTGC
>DNGF01000030.1:3570-6503 GCA_003486665.1 Oscillospiraceae bacterium | reverse complement strand
GCTTATCACCGAGTGTAAGAAGTACACAGAGAATATCGAGTTTTCCGCCGAGGACGCTGTAAGAGCCGAAAGACCGTTCCTCTATGAAGCGATAGAAAATGCGATAAAGGCAGGCGCAACGAGGGTTACCGTTTGTGATTCCGAGGGTACAATGTTTCCGTCGGAGTTCGGTGGATTTATCTCCGGCATTTTCGAGAATGTTCCGTCGGCAAAGGATGTTACGCTCGGCGTTGAGGTCGTTGACTCAATGAACATGGCTTCGGCTTCAGCATTCGCAGCAATTGAAGCGGGCGCATCTCAGGTCAAGGTCACGGCAGATAACTTCAACTTCCCGACTGTTGAAAAAATCATGAAGATATTCACCCTCAGAGGTGATTCGATAAAGGCTTCGAGCAAGATCAGAACGACCGAGATACAGCGTGTAACGGGTCAGATAAAGAGAATGCTCAACGCCTCCAGGAGTGAGAACAGCCCGTTTGAAACAGGCGTAAACGAGGACAGCGAAACGCTCACGCTTGACAAAAACGACACGATCGCAACCGTGATCAAGGCGGTTAAAAAAATCGGCTACGATCTCTCCCCCGAAGACAACTCAAATGTTTACGAAGCTTTCAAGCGTGTTGCCGTCAAGAAGGATTTTGTCGGCACAAAGGAGCTTGAAGCCATTATCGCTTCATCGGCTTTGCAGGTTCCGTCAATTTATTCAATCGACAGCTACGTTATTAACAGCGGTAATATCATAACCGCAACCGCTAATATCAAGCTTATCAAGGACGGTACGGAGATAAGCGGCGTGAGCGTCGGCGATGGTCCGATTGACGCTGCATTCCTTGCAATTGAGCAGATCATCGGTCATCACTATGAGCTGGACGATTTCCAGATCAAGGCGGTTACAGAGGGTCGTGAGGCTATGGGTCATGCGCTCGTTAAGCTCAGAAGCTCAACCGGCAAGCTTTATTCCGGAACAGGCATTTCGACAGACATCATCGGCGCAAGTATCCGAGCATATGTCAGTGCATTGAACAAGATAGCATACGAGGAGGGTTAATTGTGAAATTAGCTTTTTCTACAAGATTTCATAAGAACAAGAGCTTTGACGATTTTCTCAATATGGCGGATGAGCTTAGATACGGCGGAATCGAAATTCACGATTTCCGTGACCCGATGTTCGCAGGAAGAACCTCACCGTTTAATCCCGATATGGCTTCGGCAACAAAAAGAAAGCTCATCAATTCAAAAAAGAGCATTGTCTGCATAAACTCAAACTGCAATGCCGCCGATACCTCGGACGAGAATGTTGAAAAAATGAATTCGGCGATCGCCGTTGCAAGCAACATCAACGTTCCCTATGTTAAGCTTTATGTTGAGGGCGGCGAGGACGCTTACGACAAGGCGATAGATTTCATCGGCAAGGCAATTGCGGAGGGCGAAAAACATAACGTAATCATTCTTGTTGAAACGACAGGCATTTTTGCCGACACGACAAGACTTTGCGATTTAATGAATTATTTTGCAAGCGACTTCATCGGTGCGGACTGGAATATGTACGAAACATATTTCATCGGCGGCGAGGATTCGGAAAAGACTATCACCAACCTCGGCGCATATGTCAAGCTCGTCCATTTGACCGATGCCAATAAGGCAGGGGAGCATACCCTCATCGGCGAGGGCGCAATGCCTATCAGGGACATGATGAACGCTCTCGGCTCAATCAATTACAACGGCTTTGTTTCGGTTGAATGGGACCCCGAATGGTTTGAGTCAATTGACGATCTTGAAATTGTTCTGACCCATTACGAGAGCTTTATGGAAACCGTTGAAGACGATTCAAAGAAGAAAAAATATTACTATAACAAGACCCACACGGGTAAATTTATATGGAAAAAAGAGGAGCTTATCGAGGAAACATTTCCGCAGGTTCTTGACAAAATGGTTGAGGAGTTTCCCGATCAGCTTGCTTTCAAATACACAACGCTTGATTACACAAGAACCTATTCTCAGTTCCGTGATGATGTTGACACCTTCGCAAGAGCGCTTATCGCAATGGGCGTAAGAGCAGGCTCTCACGTTGCCGTCTGGGCGACAAACGTTCCGCAGTGGTACATTTCATTCTGGGCAACGACCAAAATCGGTGCTGTTCTTGTTACGATGAATACAGCCTACAAGATTCATGAGGCGGAGTACCTGCTCAGACAGTCCGATACCCATACGCTTATCATGATCAAGGGCTACAGAGATTCACATTATGACGAGATCATGGCTGAGCTTTGTCCGGAGCTTGAGAACACCAAGAGCGGTGAAAAGCTCCATGCAAAAAGACTTCCTTTCCTGCGAAATATCGTAACGGTCGGCTACGAGCAGCAGGGCTGTATGACATGGGAACAGGCGGTTGACAAGTCGGGTGAGGTACCCGTTGAGGAGGTCTACAGAATGGCTTCTCTTGTCAGAAAGGACGATGTCTGCAATATGCAGTACACATCGGGTACAACAGGCTTTCCCAAGGGAGTTATGCTGACTCACTACAACGTCGTAAACAACGGCAAGTGCATCGGCGACAGAATGGATCTTTCAACGGCGGACAGAATGATGATTCATGTGCCGATGTTCCATTGCTTCGGCATGGTTCTTGCAATGACGGCAATCATGACCCACGGCGGAACGGCGCTTCCTCTGCCGTATTTCTCGCCGAAATCATCGCTTGCCTGTATCAATTCGGAGCGTATAACCGCTTTCCACGGTGTGCCGACAATGTTTATTGCAATGCTTCAGCACCCCGACTTTGAAAAGACCGATTTCTCATACATGAGAACGGGTATTATGGCAGGCTCGCCGTGTCCTATCTCAAAGATGCGCGAGGTTGTCGATAAAATGCACATGACTGAAATCACCATCGTTTACGGTCAGACGGAATCCTCTCCGGGCTGTACGATGAG
>DNGF01000030.1:0-3544 GCA_003486665.1 Oscillospiraceae bacterium | reverse complement strand
GCAGTACGGACGATCCCTTGGAGGATCGTGTCGCAACGGTCGGTCATCCGCTTCCGAAGATTGAATGTAAAATCGTTGACCCCGATACGGGTCTTGAGTGTCCCGATAATGTGACGGGCGAGTTCGTTGCCCGCGGCTATAATATCATGAAGGGCTATTATAAAATGCCGAAAGCGACCGCAAGTGCGATCGACAAGGACGGCTGGCTTCATACGGGCGACCTTGCCTGCCGTACTCCCGAAGGTAATTTCAGGATCACGGGCAGACTTAAGGATATGATCATCCGCGGCGGCGAGAATATTTATCCGAAGGAGATCGAGGAGTTTATCTACACTCACCCGAAGGTCAAGGACGTTCAGGTTATCGGCGTTCCCGATGAGGGACTCGGAGAGGAGATCATGGCTTGCATTATCCTTAAAGAGGGAGCAACCATGACCGAGCAGGAGATGAAGGACTACGTTCTTTCACACATGGCGAAGCACAAGGTGCCGAAGTATATCGACTTTGTGACCGAGTTCCCGATGAATGTTGCAGGTAAGATCCTTAAATACAAGATGCGTGAGGACGCTATCAAGAAATACGGTCTGCAAAAGGCAGATTCTGTTGTAACGGCATGATATTACACATTGTAATGGTGATATTACAAAAAATCTCTTGAAAAAACTAAAAAACTATCTTATAATGTACCGCAACAGGTACAAATAACCTGTTGAAACAAAGGCTGTGACGAAGACGGTTGCGTTTATGTCCTTTCAGAGAGTCGGCGTTTGGTGCGAGCCGATAGCGAGATGAATGTAATGCCCATCACTTCCGAGCCGGAGGGCTGAAACAACAGTAGTTTCTCCCGCGACAACTGCGTCAGTGTTGAGGGATTGTCAGATCCTGCAGAGAGGCGAGAAGCAATAGCAAATCGCAATTTGAGTGGTACCGCGGATTTTCAAATCCGTCTCAAAGTTTTAAAGACTTTGGGACGGATTTTTTGTTTTATCCGAAATCGGTGTCCGGCACATTACGGAGGTAAAAATTATGTCAAATCAAACTGAATCGAAAAAGCTTTATGAAGTGGCGGAACGTATCCATGAAATGAGAGATATTTGCGCCTTCACCGTTGAAGAGATGGCAGAAAAGACGGAGGTTTCCATTGAAACCTACAGACTTTACGAGAGCGGAACGGTAGATCTCCCGTTCACCTTTATTCACAAGTGTGCGCTTGCATTTGACATCGGCATTACCGACCTTCTTGAAGGTCACAGCGCCGTTCTTTCATCCTATACCGTTACAAGAAAGGGCAAGGGTCAGGTTACCGCCAGCGAGAACGGAATCGAGATTCAGAACCTTGCACCGAAATTCAGAAAAAAGCTCTCCGAGCCATATTGGGTTAGATACGAGTATGACGCGGAGCTTGAAAATAAACCCATACACACCACGACCCACAGCGGTCAGGAGTTCGACCTTGTTATCAGCGGTACGCTGAGAGTCAGAGTCGGCAATCATGAAGAGCTTCTTCATGAGGGTGACAGCATTTACTATAATTCGTCAACGCCCCACGGAATGATAGCCGTTGACGGCAGAGATTGTCTTTTCCTTGCGATGGTTATGGCAAGTGACGAGCCTGTTCAGAATATAGTTCACGAAAGAGCCGTTATGGGCGTTAAGGCTAAGGGCAGCTACGTTTGCGAGAAGTTTATTGACGCCACGGAGGACGAGAACGGAAACCTTGTTTCAATCGACTTCCATCATGAGGACGAATTCAACTTCGCATTTGATATCGTTGATAAAATCGCAAAGAAATCACCCGATAAGCGTGCGCTTGTTCATGTTGATCACGACAAAACAGAGCGTATATTTACTTTCAAAGATATAAAGGAGCATTCGGCTCAGGCGGCTAACTACTTCAAGTCGCTCGGCATCAAGAAGGGCGACAGGGTAATGCTTGTTCTCAAGCGTCACTATCAGTTTTGGTTTGCAATCCTCGGTCTTCACAAGATCGGCGCAATTGCAATCCCTGCGACAAACCTTCTTGTCGATCACGATTTTGAGTACAGATTTGAAGCCGCAGGCGTAACGTCAATCCTTTGCACAGCCGACGGCGACACGGCGCATCAGGTCGATATCGCAGATTCAAAGACGCATACTCTCGTTAACAAAATCATTGTCGGCGGTGAGCGTGAGGGCTGGCACAACTTCGACAGCGAATACTGCCTGTTCTCAAGACGCTACAGACGTGAGGAGGACGCACCGTGCGGAAACGACCCGATGCTCATGTTCTTCACTTCGGGTACAACGGGCTATCCGAAAATCGCAACTCATTCCTACAAATATCCGCTCGGCCACTATATCACAGCTAAATATTGGCACTGCGTAAGCAAGGACGGACTTCATCTCACGATCTCTGACACAGGCTGGGGCAAGGCTCTTTGGGGCAAGCTCTATGGACAGTGGCTCTGCGAGGGTGCCGTATTTGTATATAACTTCGATCGCTTCGACGCATCGGATATCCTTCCGATGTTCGCCAAGTATCATATAACAACATTCTGTGCGCCGCCGACGATGTATAGAATGATGATCAAAGAGGATCTCGGCAAGTATGATCTTTCCTCTATCCGTCATGCAACAACAGCCGGTGAGGCTCTCAACCCCGAAGTATTCCGTCAGTTCTACAACGCTACGGGACTTGAGCTTATGGAGGGCTTCGGTCAGACGGAAATGACCCTCGGAATCGCGACCCTCACGGGCATGACTCCGAAGCCGGGTTCAATGGGCAAGCCGACGCCGCTCTACGATATCAAAATTCTCCGTCCCGACGGAACGGAAGCGGATATCGGTGAAACAGGTGAGATCTGCGTCAATACCTCCGAAAAGGTACCGTGCGGCATCTTCCTCGGCTACTACAGAAATCAGGAAAGAACCGATGAGGTATGGCACGACGGTGTTTATCATACAGGCGATATCGCATGGCGAGATGAGGACGGTTACTTCTGGTATGTCGGCCGTATCGACGACGTTATCAAGTCGTCCGGCTACCGTATCGGACCGTTCGAGATCGAAAACGTTATTATGGAACTTCCCTACGTTCTTGAGTGCGGCGTTTCCGCTGCCCCAGACGATGTAAGAGGACAAGTTGTTAAGGCGTCTATCGTTCTCACCAAGGGCACAGAGCCGACCGAGGAACTCAAGAAAGAAATTCAGAACTATGTCAAGAAGCACACCGCTCCTTACAAGTATCCGAGAATCGTTGTATTCAAGGATGAATTGCCGAAGACTATAAGCGGCAAGATCATCCGTAATCAGCTGTAAAATTGCCCATGGCACGCCGATTTCGGCGTTGACAGGCTTAGCAATACACATAGTATTGCGTCAGCCTGTCGCCTTGAACTCGGCGCACCCTGAGCGATTTGGTTTAAGGTTTGGAACATTGCTTTCTTCGTTGGTGAGCCTCGAAATACATATAGTATTCCATCGGCTCACCGCCTTGAAATCAACGCACCGATAACAATTTTACCAATAAACTTTTGCGTCAGCTTGTCGCCTTGAACTCGGCGCA
>DNGF01000258.1 GCA_003486665.1 Oscillospiraceae bacterium | reverse complement strand
CTTTTCAATTCCAAGCAGGAGAGCAGCGTAAAAACATTTTCGTACATTTTTGTCCGACTTATGGACTGCCCGGCTTCGTATAATGATTCGGCAAGAACAAATCACATTCTTCTCCTTGATATGGACGCACAGGACGCATACAAGGTTGACAAAACCTATTCCGCTCTCTATTCGTTCGATATGAATTCGGGTACGGCAACCCTCATTGTTTCTTCGAGGGACAGGACGGTTCAGGAGGATGCAACACAGAACGAAACCTGGACGGTATTCACAGACAGCTCTGTAAACAGCATGAGCAAATACGACTGGTTTGCTACAACAAGATATCACGATACTAACGCTGAAACGGTTCTCTACGACTTCATGTCGGTTGAAAGCTCAAGAGGCGTCAGAAAAGCCGAGTCAACGGAGTTTGTTAACTCTCCGTCATACCAGTTCCGTGAAAAGGACGGCGCATATTACTGCTTTGCCGATTCCGATGACGGCTTCAATCTTGTCAAGAACGGCAAGAAAGCTGAGCCGCTCAAAAAATTCAGCGGCAAATTCTCGGACTACCTTGTTGCCGATCATTTTATATTTGATCCATCAACAACCGAATTCACCGATATGTTCACAGGCGAAACCGTGTCCGGAAAGAAGACGCGCTTTGAATCGCTTTCGGGCTTTATTGCTTCGCCGAACGGAAAGACCTTTGCCGTTTTCTGCGGCGGTGACAAACAGGCAATGGTAATCTATAACACAGAGGAAAACAAAGCAAGAATTATTTCCGACAGCGATATATTCAACAGCGGAATTTGCAACTATTGCTTCATCAGCAATCAGACGGTTCTTGTATCGAACTTTGCCGAGGACGGCACGGCAGTGAACCGTATCGTCAAAATCAACGCAGAATAAAAAAGCAGATTGAGAGGGATAACAATGTCAAAAAGAGAGGATTATATTTCGTGGGACGAATACTTCATGGGAGTTGCTTTGCTCGCAGCTAAAAGAAGCAAGGATCCCAACACACAGGTAGGTGCCTGCATCGTAAACGAGAACAAAAAAATTATGTCGGTCGGCTATATCGGATTTCCGCTCGGCTGCAGCGACGACGCTTTCCCATGGGACAGAGCCGCGGACAACGAATACGACACAAAGTATCCGTACGTTTGCCACGCTGAGCTTAACGCAATTCTCAACAACGCCGGTGCGCCGCTGAACGGATGCAGCGTTTACGTCGCCCTTTTCCCCTGCAACGAGTGTGCCAAGGCAATAATTCAGTGCGGAATCAAAAAGGTTTACTACCTTTCCGACAAGTACAACGGCACAAGCGGCAACCTCGCTTCAAAGCGTATGTTTGACGCCGCCGGAGTAGAATATATACAGCTCAAGCTTTCCCACAAAGAAATTACAATCAACTTTGATGAAAACCTTGTATAATTTGCTTTTTTGTGATATATTTAATAGGTTAATATAAAGCTCTTCACGAAACGTTTGAGGATTTGTGTTTAATTTACAGCTTTCAAGAGATTTTGACAAGCCTTCCCCTTGAGGGGAAGGTGGCGGCGTAAGCCGTCGGATGAGGTGGAAAGCTATATTTTCACGGCTATTTTTAACGCTGCTTCGCAGCTACACCTCATCAGTCACTTCGTGACAGCTTCCCCTCAAGGGGAAGCCTTGATTTTGGATTGCACATTGCACCTCATTCTTCCGTGAAGGAACTAATACAAATTCAATTTCTGAAAGGAATGAAAATATGGGTCTTCTTAAAAAAATCTTCGGAGATTACTCCGCTAAGGAAGTCAAGCGAGTAATCCCGATCAAAAATAAGGTTCTTGCCCTTGAAGAGGAGTATGCAAAGCTCACAGACAAAGAGCTTCAGGCAAAGACTCCCGAATTCAAGGAAAGACTTGCAAACGGAGAAACACTTGACGACATTCTTCCTGAGGCATTTGCCGCTTGCCGTGAAGCTTCGTGGCGTGTACTCGGAATGAAACACTTCCCCGTTCAGATCATCGGCGGTATCGTTCTTCATCAGGGACGTATTGCGGAAATGAAAACAGGTGAAGGTAAAACCCTCGTTGCTACCCTCCCCGCTTACCTCAACGCTCTTTCGGGCGACGGTGTTCACATCGTTACGGTCAACGACTATCTGGCTCGCCGTGACTCCGAGTGGATGGGCAAGCTTTACAAGTTTATGGGTCTTAAGGTAGGTCTTATCGTTCACGGACTCGACAACGACGAGCGTAAGGCAGCTTACGCCGCAGACATAACCTACGGAACAAACAACGAGATGGGCTTCGACTATCTTCGTGACAACATGGTTCCGTACAAGGAGAACAAGGTTCAGAGAGGTCATAACTTCGCAATCGTCGATGAGGTTGACTCGATCCTTATCGATGAGGCTCGTACACCGCTTATTATTTCAGGTCGCGGCGATCAGTCAACGGAGCTTTACACTCTTGCGAACAACTTTGTTCACACACTTACAAAAGCAGTTGTTAAGGAAATCGACTCCAAGCAGAACGCTGAGGATGTTGCCGACGGTGACTACATCGTTGACGAAAAGGCAAGATCTGCTTCTCTTACCAAGAGCGGTATTGCAAAAGCTGAGGCTTATTTCAACGTTGAAAACCTCATGGACGCGGAGAACATGACTCTCCTCCACCACATTAACCAGGCTATCAAGGCAGTCGGCGTTATGCGCCGTGACATTGACTACGTTGTTAAGGACAATCAGGTTCTTATCGTTGATGAATTCACAGGTCGTATAATGCTCGGCAGACGATATAACGAGGGTCTTCATCAGGCTATCGAAGCCAAGGAAGGCGTTAAGGTTGAGCATGAGAGCAAGACTCTTGCAACTATCACTTTCCAGAACTATTTCCGTCTTTACAAAAAGCTTTCCGGTATGACAGGTACGGCTATGACGGAGAGTCAGGAATTCCAGGAGATCTACTCCCTCGACGTTGTTGAGATTCCTACCAACAAGCCGATGATCCGTATTGACAATCACGACCTTGTTTACAAGACCGAGGCGGCAAAGTACAACGCCCTTATCAATCAGGTTCTTGAGTGCCACGAAAAAGGTCAGCCGGTACTTGTCGGTACTGTTTCAATCGAAAAATCGGAGATTCTTTCAAAGCTTCTTAAATCAAGAGGAATCAAGCATGAGGTTCTCAATGCCAAGTTCCATGACAAGGAAGCCGAGATCGTCGCTCAGGCAGGTAAGTTCGGTGCGGTTACGATCGCAACCAACATGGCAGGCCGTGGTACCGATATCATGCTCGGCGGTAACTCAGAGTTCCTTGCAAAGGCGGCAATGCGCCGTAAGGGCTATTCCGAGGAGATGATCGTTGAAGCGACAGGCTTTGCCGAAACAGACGACGAAGAGATCATCAACGCCAGAAAAGAATACGCAGAGCTTGAAAGCTCTTTCAAGGAGTCCATTAAAGAGGAAGCCGAAAAGGTTCGTGAAGCAGGCGGACTTTACATCATCGGCACAGAGCGCCACGATTCACGCCGTATCGACAACCAGTTGAGAGGACGTTCGGGTCGTCAGGGCGATCCCGGTGAAAGCCGTTTCTACCTCTCGCTTGAGGATGACCTTATGCGTCTTTTCGGCGGCGACAGGCTCCAGAGCGTCATGAATACTCTCGGCGCGGACGAGAATATGCCGATCGACTCCAAGATGGTTTCGCGTTCGATAGAATCCGCTCAGAAGAAGAAAGAGTCACAGAACTTTGCAATCCGTAAGAACGTTCTTCAGTATGACGACGTTATGAACCGCCAGAGAGAGCTTATTTACGAGCAGCGTAACCGTGTTCTTGACGGCGAGGATCTCAAAGCTTCAATTCTCAAGATGCTTGACGAATCCGTAACCGACTCGATCGACTTCTACTGTGCATCGGCTCTTCCGAAGCATGAGTGGAACATCGCGGGACTTAAAGAGAAGTACCTCGGCTGGATCACGGAGCCTGATGATTTTGAGGACATTGACGCATTTGACCGTGACGAGGCAAGAGAAATGCTTATCAACAGAGGTCATGAGCGTTACGAAGCCCGTGAGAAGGAGTTCACTCCCGAAATCATGAGAAGCCTTGAGCATATGATTCTTCTCAGAAACGTTGATACCTTCTGGATGGATCACATCGACGCAATGGAAGAACTCAAGAGAGGTATAAACCTCCGCGCTTACGGCAACCAGGATCCCGTTGTTGCATACAGAATGGAAAGCTACGATATGTTTGATGAGATGAGCAACTCCATTCGTGAAAACACAGTCCGTCAGATGCTCACTGTTCGCATCAGAAGCGAAGAGGATACAAAGCGTGAGCAGACGGCAAAGGTTACAAGCGAAAGCGGTGCCTCCGACGGAAGCGAAAAGGGCAGAACAGTCCGCAAAAAGGCTGCTCCCGGTCCGAACGATCCCTGCCCCTGCGGAAGCGGCAAGAAATACAAAAAGTGCTGCGGCAGAAATAAAT
>DNGF01000045.1 GCA_003486665.1 Oscillospiraceae bacterium | reverse complement strand
ACGGCAGGAGTGAGTTCTTCAACGAACTTTTTAATACCGTCCTCGCCGCGGTATTTTTCCTCGATCCAGCCGATGCCGACCGTTTTACAGCCGAGAGCCTTATGTTCTTCGATGACCGCGTCCGTGTCGTTGACGATTCTGTCAAAGGAAAGGTGAGTCACGCAAACCTCCATGCCGTGCTTTTGGCAGAGCTTTGCAACATCGTAGTTATTGAGAAATCCTATTCCCGATACCTGAACGGTATCAACACCCATCTCTTCAAGCTTGGCAAGCACGTTGTCGAGATCCTCAAGAGTATCTATTACCGAGTGAAAATTATAAAGGGTAAATCCGAGCTTCATAATCATTCTCCAATCACAAATTTATTTTCGCCGTAAACGACAGTAACCTTTATCGGTTTATCCGATTTAACCGTTACATTCGGCTTTTCTGCTTCATTGCCTCTTGCCTCACAGATAAGGTCAGCATATGCGTCCCTGCCTACAGGTATGCGCCTAATTCCGTGACGTTCAAGATTCCTGACGTGCCATACGATCTCGTTTTTCTCGGCGTGAACCTGAATTCCGAGAACGTATTCAATGAGAACGGTTATCGGAATAATTCCCGCCCAGCCGACAAAATCGCCCTTTGCCGGGTTGCCGGGATTAGCTGATTCGGGAGCATAGTTTTCAAAGAAAGTGCCGGTCTTATGATAAACCATCATCATGTTTTCGTAGTGGTTGAGGGCGATTTCATGAGCGAGCTTTTCCTCGCCGCTCTCGGAGAGTCCCTTAATAACCATATAGTTTGTGGGCGCCCAAACGCCGCCGTTCCAGTATGAGCCGTCATCGGAATAATCGGGATGATCCGCCGAAAGAGTCGGTACACGGTGGGGACGTTTGAATTCCTTTTCGTTTTCAAGATGAACTATGAAATCGGCTTTTCGCTCCTCAGGGATACCGTCCGCAAGCAAGCCCCAGTAGCTCGCAATGCTCTTGACCTTGAGCAGCTCACCGTTGCCCCTGCGGTCGTAGTAATATTTGTCATCCTCCGACCACATTTTTTCATTGATGAATTTTGTCAGATATTCAACCTCTTTTTGAAGCTCGTCAACGCCGTCTGTTATGTCAAGCTCCTTTGCCATTTTAAGAAGCTCCTTGCAGCTCAGAAGCGCCTGGAAGTTAGCGTCGATCCATGACATAAAGCCGTGATGAAAGGTTTCAACCTGCCAGTCCTCAACGCCCGGAACAGCTTCAAGGTCGGTTCTCGGCTGATTGTCCATTCCGCAGCCCCAGCCGCTTGACCAATAGGAACCGTCCTGCCAGCGGTGGTAGTTTCGCATCCATCTGTGATAGCAGAGAAGCGGATAATAAACATCGGCAAGGCGCTTTTTGTCACCGTAGTTCTGATAATACTGCCATTCGCACCATGCGAGAATTTCCGGACCTGTGCTTACGGGGTCAAGACGGTGAAATTTTGAAATGCCGTTGCCCTCATGATACTGCCTGCCGATGAATCCGTCGGGTTCCTGCTTGCAATAAAAATCATCGAGCGTACCTTGGAACTTAAACACGCTGTCGCCGTATTTGCCGAACATAAGCATGAAACAGCTGTCCCAAAGAAAGATGTCGCCGTTGAATGCTGCGTCAATGTACGGCGAAACAAAGCCGTTCTCCTCGGTCGGCTTGCCGAGATTTGAAAATGCGATTTCCCACGCCTTGTAGTAAGCTTCGATCGAGTCGGCATGACCGTCCCATACGGGTTCGGGGAGCTTGCCTTTGCTGCTCTCAAAGTCCGGCAGATCCGCCATATTCGGCTTGCGATTGATAAAAGTGTTGTGCTTTTCAACGTCCTCAAGTTCAAGATAAGTGTCTAAATATTCGGGCATAATATCGTCCTTTCGTTTGTTTTGATTATTCCTCAACCATTCCCTGCAGCTCGTCCCAGAGGGAGTATTTATCGAGCAATTCATCATTCTTTGAATTGAGCAGGTCGGTGAATTCAATCAGTTTTTCGTAATCGGTCTGAATTTCTTCCGTATTCAGCTTTTCCTGAATTTCTTCAATCTCTTTTTCGAGCGCGGCTATGTCGTTTTCCGTCCTTGTCAGCTGAGTTTTGAGCTTTCGCTGCTGCGATGCCTGCTCCTTTTTCAGCTTGTAGTCGTTGACCTTTTCGGACTTTTTCGCCGTGCCTGCTTTTATTTCGGCAGGCTGACGCGCCGCTTTCTTTTCGATGTAGTAATCGTAATTGCCGAGATATTCCGTGAAGCCGTTTTCGCCGAGTTCAAGAATTCGTGAGCTGAGCTTGTTGATAAAATATCGGTCGTGGGAAACGATCAGCATCGTGCCGTCATAGTCGAGCAGGTTGTTTTCAAGCTCTTCGCGGGAGAACGCGTCAAGGTGGTTCGTCGGCTCGTCCAAAAGCAGAAGATTATAGCCGCCGAGCATGAGATTGAGCAATGCGATTCTCGCTCTTTCGCCGCCGCTTAGTTCGGAAATCTTCTTGAAAACATCGTCACCCTTGAAAAGGAATGCCGCCAGCGCACTGCGAACCTGAGTCTGCGTCATTTTGGGATACTTTGACCAAACCTCCTCAATAGCGG
>DNGF01000146.1 GCA_003486665.1 Oscillospiraceae bacterium | reverse complement strand
CGTTTTATTATTGCAAATTTTGGTGGAGTTTTTTCTAAAATGTCAGGAAAGACCAGGTATTTTCATTTGAATTTATTTGATTAGAAAGATACGAAAGAACCTGTACGCAGGTTATAGAAGGATAAAGCTTTTTGATTTTTTCTAAAGTATGCTTAACTATTGTGTCAAATTTTCCATGAGTTCCAACATAAAATGTATTTACATTGTAATTTATAATTAAGGCTATAATTGTTTCTTCTAAAATAGGTTTAATGTGTTCTGGTGTATCCCTATGACCAAAAAATGTGCAAGTCAAAACTTAACATCTCCGTTCAAATAATGTGCAATAACTTGCTATAGAAAGCAAATATTTATAAAAATTATATATTTGCTGACATATAAAGTCAAGTGCATATTTTTAAAGACTGATTTTCCCGATTAAAAAGTATAAAATATCTATGGAAATATTCAAGGAGAGATTTTTATGGGAAAAGATGTTGAATACAAAAACAGGGACAGATTTATTCAGCTTGGCGTTGCCGTTTCAACGCTGAGAAGAATAAGAGGGCTGTCTCAGGAAAAGCTGGCGGAAAAGGCGAATATAAGCCGCTCGCTGCTCAGCAATATCGAGGCTCCAAATATGGCATACGGCTTTTCTCTTAATGTGTTTTACAATCTTGCCGATGCACTCGAAATTTCTCCCGAAAAGCTCATAGCAGCGTCCGTCTTTCCCGATGAAGTAATAAACAATAAATAATAAAAAGCAAAACCGCCGACTCAACCGGCGGTTTTTATTTTCGGGGTGTTGTATGAAGATACTTATTGCTGCCGCAACTCATATTTGCAATATTTTGAAATGAATATACAAAAAATAATAATTAAGTTGAAAAAAATTATATTGCTTGACAAAAACGATTAGATAATATACAATTAAAGCATAAAAGAGCAAGAAAGATAGATGGGTATATCAAAGTTTTTGCCAACCGAATACACGTTGTATTCGGTTGGCTTTAGGAGAATAAGGTATGATAAAAAATGATCTGAAAAGATATTCAAAATCATATGTCAATATAATCCTTTTTGTGGCATTGGTTATTATAGTTGCTATTTGTTTCTTCTCGGTCGGTCAAAGCGCAGAAAGCATACAAAGGCAGCTTCAAATTGCCATAGATGAAGGGGCAACGAGAGATATAAGCAAATTGCAGGAAATAGTAGACGGCTTTTCGGGTATAAGCTATGCTTCTCGGCTGTTTTTTAATGGGGAGGCGGCGTCATATATTCCGCTTGCATATATTATATGCTTTTCGGTGATGTTCGGTTCACAAATGTTTACGAACCTGCATTACGGGTTTGGCAATATGATAGTTACAAGAGAAAAATATAAGAAATATGTTTTTTCTTCTTTTGCCTCTCAGAGTATATATATGGCGGTTATTATCGCAGCGGTTTCGGCTGTAATTACAATCGCTCCGATTTTAGTTAAGCCTCCGATTAGCGGAATTCAGGTGCAGGGGACTCTTGGTGTAGAAATTAAAAGCTTGTCACAGTTTATCGGAATGGTTTGCGGTCAAGTTGTCATAATAATTCTTTATGTTGTTCCGTTGGTAAATCTGACAACCGTAACACCGCTTTTCGTCTCAAATAAATATTTGAATATGTCCTTGCCCTTGGCATTTTTTATGATTACATATGTTCTTCCGAATGTTTTGGAAGTCGCAGGAGAAAAAGTTCAGGAGATAGCGCAGTATATTCATCCGGTTGTTTATTTGGGCTGTATTGCAGACTATTATGTTGTTTCAAGTGAAAATTACACCGTAACGGATTTATTGATTAAGGCGGCGGTTTTGCCGATACTTATAATATTGTGCTTGTCGATTATAACGTATTTTAATATAAAAAGATATGAGAAAGATTATATAAAATGATGCTAATGATTAAAAAGAAAAGCCTATGGCTTTATGTTTTACTTCTTACGGTTTGTATGGCTGCCATTTGGCTTCAATATGTCAGAATACCCGAGAATATTTTCACCCTTAATGCTGTATCAATGTCAGATTTGGTGTATGGCTCACAAAAGCTTTATTTCAATCAGTCTGTCGGGATAGTGCTGTTAACTTATATTTTGCGGGTTGAATATTTTGAACCTATTTTGCGAGTAAGGTTAAAAAACGATGCTTATTTTTCCTTGGCAACAAAAGGCATTATATATAGTTTTGCTTATACTTTTTATGTGTTTGCCGCACACGTGATTTTTTCCGTTATTTCCGATATTAGTTTAGAGTTCAGCATGTTTTCGGGGCTTGCTAAAACGGCAATTTTCTGTTTGATGTGTTATACGGAATACTATATTGTATTTTTTCTGTTAAAAAATCACTTCCTTTCTGCTACGATCGTTTGCCTGAAGAACTTGGCGATAATAATTATTGCATATACAATTGAATTCTATTTTGGAACTCCGACAGTATCGCAAAATAATTATTTCGGAAGTCTTATTTATATAATTATCGAAACAATTGTTGCAAACGGAGCTTTATATTTTCTTGTTAAGCGAAAGGAATGTTTATGATTAAAAGGAGCTATATCGGTACCTTTTTTATAATGATGGGAATAAATTGCTTAACCGCCTTGTGGTTTTCTGCTCCCGGTTTAACAAAATTCAATGTTGTTGAAATAACCTTACTTTGCTTTAAAAACGTTGAATACATATCGGTTATAAACAGTTTATTTTCAGCGGCAATTGTCGGATCAATTGTTATAGTTGCAGCTTCTTATATTGATAACATAGATAAAATGAATGTTTTAATTTGTTCGCGATTTGGTTTTTCAAAAGCGAAAAGCGTCGGGTTTTACTTTTTTCATTTTTTTGTAAGCTCACTTTGTTTATCAATAACAAAAGCGGTTGCCGATTTGTTATATTGTCGGAAAGAACTGTTTGAAAATGTCGGATCGTTTATAAAGCTTTATTTTTTGTTCTTGGCTTTTTCTTATATTGTTTTTTTGATTATATTTTTGTTCTTGCAATATGGGTATAAAATTAAATTAACAGTCCTAATTCTTATGCTGTTTTCTCTTGTGCTTCCTCAATTGTCAAAGTCTGAATATTTTATATTTCAATGTTGGGGGATTGCCGGAGATAGATATACACAGGATTTCTTCTTGCTGATTGCCGTTAAAGTGGGAGTTATTATTCTGCTGTCAATAATTATTACGTTAAAATTGAAAAATAAAGATATATTTACATGAGCTCATTGAAGGAGTCTTGAAATGTTAAAGGCTGATAAAATTACTAAAGTTTTAAAGGGAAACGAAGTTTTGTCAAACATTAGTTACACCTTTGAAAACGGAAAAATATATCTTCTAACGGGGCATAACGGCTGCGGAAAAACTATGCTGCTGAGAGCCCTTTGCGGATTGATCACTCCGGATTCGGGAGAAATAATCTGCGACAAAAAATGTAATTTCGGAGTAGTGATTGAAACGCCGAAATTTATGGAAAACGAAACAGGATATTTTAACCTGTGTTATTTAGCATCAATACGAAATACAATAAACAAAGATACAATAAAGGAAAACATAAAGCTCTTTGATTTGGATAATGAAAAAAATAAAAAGGTTAAAACATATTCGCTCGGAATGAAACAAAGATTAGGCTTGTGTCAAGCGGTTATGGAGGATCCAGATATTATTTTGCTTGATGAGCCGTTCAATGCTATTGATGAAGAAAACTTAAACAGAATATATGAAAGTCTAAACGGATTTCGAGAGAAGAATAAGATTATAATAATAGCTTCTCACGGTATCGTTGACCGCAACAAGCTGATGATTGACGAAACAATAGTCATGGATAAAGGAAAGATATTAAAAGAAAATTGAATACAAAAAATTCAGCAGACATTGAGGTGATTTCAATGTCTGCTTTTGTCTTTCTTGAAAAAAATACAAATTTATATTATAATATAATCAAATAATGAATTTAGGTAAATGACGGTGAAATGATGAAAACGTGTTATATTTTCTCAGCGGTTGAAATGAAAAATAATTTTCCGAAGCCCGGCAAGGACGATCTGATAATTGCGGCGGACGCAGGATATTTGAATGTGCAAAAAGCGGGTTTAAGACCCGATGTTATAATCGGCGATTTCGATTCTTCAAAGAAACCGAACACCGATACGCCGATCGAAACTTTTCCTGTTCTCAAGGACGATACGGACACCATGCTGGCAATAAAATACGGCTTCAACAACGGCTACAAACGCTTTGCGATTTACGGCGGACTCGGCGGCGAGCGCACGGATCACACGATTGCAAATATTCAGTCGCTTGCATATATCGCCGATCACGGCGGAGAGGGCTTCCTTGTCGGAGAAAACGAAACCTTTGCGCTGATTAAAAATTCTTCTATCACACTTCATTCGGAAAAGGGCAAAACACTTTCCGTTTTTGCCTACGGCGGAATTGCCGAGGGAATATCAATCAAGGGCGCTGTTTACGAAACGGACGATCTTACACTCTCACCGTTCTTTCCGCTCGGCGTGAGTAATAAATTTAAGGAAAGCACCGCCGCTGTCGGCGTAAAAAACGGCTGTATATTAATCAAATGGTGAATAACAAATACGACCTCCCTGCATGAGCAAGGAGGTCAATTTTTTATGTAAGCTCTGTGAGCAGAATTTCTCTGATTTCTCCGCCGTCAAACGGAACAAAAACTGTCTTAAATTCCTGCGGTTTAAAATCGAGAGTAATTTTTCTGCCAATAAATTTTAAATCAATTGTTGCCGCGCAGGCTTTTCCGCCTGTTTCAATCGCACGAAGAACATAGCCGTTGTTGTCCTCGGCAATTTTTATTGTCTGAACGATAACGTTGTCGCAGTTAATGCTCATTCCGCTGTAGGTCGGCGGCAGTGTGCCTTTGTGATGCGTTTCCTGGTAAAGCTTCAGCGGCATATTGAGCAGCTCGGATTCACGCACAAGCGCGGAATAATTGCCGCTTTCACAGGTCATGAATTCGTATGTAAATTCAAGCTCATCGCTGTCAAGCATTTCCATATTATTGTCACGGGTTTTCTGACCGTAATGGTCTTCATATGCACACGCTCTTGCGGCAATCATTCGCAGCTCTCCGTCAATTGCACAGAAGCTGTACCTGCCGTTGTTGATAAGAGCAAAGCAGTCCTTTTCGTTTTCGAGTGCTGCCCATCCCTGCGACGGTTCCTCCTCTCCGTTGGCAGGTTTTTTAATAAAAGCGAACGGCATTGAGTATACCGCAGTCGGATTGCTGATCGCGGTCGGGAATGTGAGTTTTAGAAGCTTGTATCGCTCTTTAAAGGATGTTTTGCACCTGACTTCAACCCGGTCGCTGTCTTTATAAAGAGTGTAATACTGTGTAAGAACAGACTCGTTGTAGTGCGTGATCACCTTTAAGGTTGCGCGAAGTGTTCCCTCTTCTTCAACGGAAAACTCAGCATTGCCGAAGCTGCCGATATCTTTATTGAAATCAAAGACAAGGTGTCCCCATGTGTCGCTGTCTTTGTCCTCGCAAACTATGGCACTCATCGGCTTTTGGCAGAATTCCTTATTCCTTTTCTTGTTGAAGTATGAAACAATTCGTCCGTCTTTGTCGAATTCAAGGCGAACCGCACTGTTTTCAATATAATGCTCTCCGATTGCAAATTGGTTATCTCTTTTTTGAGGAGTATAATTCTGTTCGTCCTTGTAAATAAAATATGTTGCATAGCCATAGGCGGGAATCTCAACATTAAACAGACATCTTTTAACGCTCGGCCCGTCCGTATAAGGCGCTCTGATCATCTGGAATTCAACATCGTTACCGTCTTCGTCAACAACGCCGGAAACCCAGTGCTCGCCGAAGCTTGCAGTTCCCCTAACAGGGAAAGAGTGAGGATTGAAAACCACCATCGGCGCGCCCTCGCCGTTTCGTATCCAAAGACGGCCTCTGATTCCCGAAGGCTCGGAGTCAAAATATTTTGTCGTGTTGACTCGCCATGAGATTCTTTCCGCGGCGAATGTACCGACCTCCGTTGCAATCTCCTTTGCATAGCCGAAGCCGGCATAGGCGTCATCATATGCGGGCTTGATCGAGCATCCGGCAAGAATATCGTGAAACTGATTAAACATAACTCGCTCCCATGCTTTTTCGATCTCGGCACTTTTGGGAGCGGACTTCGTAAGGACGGAAGCAAGCACATCAACTTTTTCGGCATAAATCAGCTCGTTTTCCGCCTCGCGGTTGAGCTTTTTGATTTTGAAATTTGCGCTGTAACAGCCGCTTGCATGATGCTGCAGATCTCCGTTAACAGTCGGGATGTTTTCGCTTTCGCTTTCGCGGATAAAGTAGAAGTATTCATCAACGCCCGAATAAAGAGCGCGATCATCCTTTACAAGTCTTTCCGCTTGATTCAAATGCTCCTTTGTCGGTCCGCCGCCGTGATTTCCCACGCCGTAAAAAAGCATCTGGGAATGATTAAGTTTTTCGAGTTTTTCCACGCGCTTATTCGGGATATCTCCGCCGTATCCGTCCGGAATTCGATAGGCTAAAACCGAGCTGCCGTCCGGACTGTTCCAGTAATGAACGGGGCTTTCGGGAAGACCTTTGTTTTCCGTGTCGCGGCTCGGCCGATGATATACATAGTTTTTCATTCCGGCATTGCGGAAAATCTGAGGCAGCATTCCGTTATGACCGAAAGAGTCAACGTTGTAGCCCGAATATGCAATATCGCCGAAATTTTCCTTAAAGAATCTCTGCGAGTAGAGCAAATGCCTTACAAAGGATTCGCCGCAGGGAATGTTACAGTCGGGCTGAACCCACATTCCGCCGGTGTATTTCCAACGACCCTCTTTGATTCTCTGCTTGATCTCTTCAAACATTTCAGGCTCGCTGAGCTTTATCCATTTATAATAAGACGCACACGCGGATGTAAAGACGTAGTTTGGATATTCAATCATTCTGTCCAGTGCTGAACGAAAGGTGGACTTAACAACGGATAGTCCCTCCGGTACACACCATTGCCACACGGGATCAATGTGTGCGTTGCCTATCAGAAATACTTTGCTTTTCATTCGACTCCTCCTTTATGAGATTTCATAATTTGCATTTTTAAATGTATCAATTGCTTTTTGAAGATCGCAATTTTTCACAAAAATGTAGTCGGTGTTGTAGGTCGAAACGGCAGCAACGGGAATCCGCGCTTGGGCAAGAAGACTGAGCAATTCGGAAAGAATTCCTATGAGCGAAAAGTCAAGTATACCTTGAATTCTCAATGCGCGCCAATTGTCAATTCAATCGGTAACGTTTTTCGGAACATTTTCCGTCAGGCATATCAGAGAATTTTCCTCATCGGTTGTTGAAATAAAATTAAATCTTTCCGACGGGTCAATCTCGCTGAAATCCGCAGCCTTACAAACGGAAAAGGAGCCGTCAAGCACTTTGATCTCCGTTTTCGACAACTCCTTTCTGCAATGTTTTGTTTTTATTTACAGCTCGGCAAAGATTTTTGTTCCTTTCTTCCTGAGCCATGAGTCAAGCGCAAGGCAAATCAAACCGGTGAATGCCGCCGCGCCGACAAGATACAGTTCGCTTGATATTTTTTCTCTGAACGGGAAATACGCACCCATGATGACAGCCGAATAAATCCATCCGCCGAACAGGCAAATGAATACACTCATGCTTTGCTTTATCGGTGTAATCTCATTTGTCCATTTTAAGTTCGGGGTTTTGAGGTTAAGCATCAGTCCGAGCATTGAGAAAAAGAGGACGAAAACCTCCGGCATAATTATTATCATTATTGCGCCGAGAGCGGTCGGCTTAAGAGCGATGACGGCGCAAATGCTGCAAAAGAGGGTGGGAATTCCGGTCAAAAGCAGATGACAGTCGCGCTTTGCACGGAGTGCCTGCCAGGATGTGATCGGAAGTGACTGCGCCAGCCATATATTCTGACCTTCAAGTGAGATCGAAGGAGCGGATATGTCGTTCATTGAAGCAATGAGGCAAATAACGGCAACGGCGGAAACGGCAATAAAGCTGTCACTGCCGAGTAAGAACACGATTTTGTCGGTAAACCATGCCCCTTTAAAAAGGGCAAAAACGCCGCCGATGATAAGAAATAGGATGCCCAGACCACAGTTGAGCATATAGTTCGGGCTGGAAACAAATCGCTTTATTTCCTTGCTGATCATCGCTGAATTTACGCTCTTGGATTTAACGGCTTTTTCGATATATTTTTTCTTTGAAACGTTCTGAGAAGCGGTTGCAATTTTTATAAAGCTGTGTGCAATTATGTAATATGTCAGCGCACACAGGGCGGCAACAATAACAAGAACAATCAAAGCCGAAAGGAAATCACCCGTTGCCGCTTTTCCGAAAACATAGAGCGGATACGCGGAACCCTTAATCTTTGTTCCGTAAACGTCGGCATTGGCAATTATTTGGCGGATAATCTCATTTGCCTTAAAGTAGAATACATAATAAATTGCAAGAAAGGCAAGCGAAACAATAACTGTGATGATACTTTTGTTTTTCAGCTTGCTGTTTATTTTTGCAACGACCCAGCCGAGCGCACACGCAAGAACCATAACGATCAGTGAGATTATTATTACAAATAATATTGATCCTATCAATGCTTCGGTGCCGAAAGGAACGTGGCGGAGGTAAACAACAATGGCAGGAATGATAACAAGTGCCGAATAGAGAGTACCCATAATGTAAACGCCGAGCAGTCTTGACGCCATGATGTATCCGACCGGAATCGGCATGGAAAGGAGCAGGTCGTTGTCCTTTGCGAGATAAAGACCGGAATATGTATTGAAAATACTGCCGAAAGCACCCATGGCAACGGCGGCAATTCCCATGAAGCAGAAAAACATCCAGTTGTAGCCTTTGTCAACAATGGGAAGCATACTGCTTGCAAGAAATGAGAACAATGCGCCGAAAACAATACAGATGAAAACAAAATATCCTACGACCATCATGATGCTTGAAGTTTTCGAACGGCCCTTGTTTTTCTTTCTGTTTACAAAGAAGTTTTGAAACATTTCAAGCAACTGTTTTTTCAAGAGTTGTTTAAGCATTATTCTTCCTCCAGTTCAAGGAAAACTTCTTCAAGGCTGTCGTCACCCTTGACTTCTTCCATTGTGCCTGAACGGATCAGCTTGCCGTCCTTTATAATTGCGATCTTGTCACAGAGCTTTTCCGCAACCTCAAGAACATGGGTTGAAAAGAAAATTGCTCCGCCCTTGTCGCAGATTTCACGCATCATGCCTTTAAGAAGGTGTGCCGCTTTGGGATCAAGTCCTACAAACGGTTCATCCATTATAATAAGCTTCGGCTCATGTATCCACGCGGAGATAATTGTAAGCTTCTGCTTCATTCCGTGTGAATATGTTGAGATGGGCTGAGCAAGATCCTCGGTCAGTTCAAATATGTCGGCATATTTTCTTATGCGTTTCTGTCTGTCAGAGGAGGAAACGCCGAAGATGTCGGCAACAAAGTTGAGATATTTTATGCCTGTCATGAATTCATAAATATCGGGATTATCGGGGATGTACGCAAGTTCCTTTTTACACTTTATCGGATCGGCCTTTATTGATGTGCCGTCGATCAGTATTTCGCCCTCGTCGAATTGAAGAATACCGACAACCGACTTCAGCGTGGTTGTCTTTCCGGCTCCGTTGTGTCCGATAAAGCCGTATATTTCTCCCGGCGCAATGTGCAGTGACAAATCGTCAACCGCCTTATAATCACCGTAGATTTTTGTAAGATGATCAATTTTAAGCATGAGATTTCCTCTTTTCATTCTCTGTTACTTTGAGTATATATTACGCTCAATTTTTTGTCAATAAATGTTACAATGTTAAATCAAATTTATTCAATTTTATATTAGTCAATGCCGCACATTTTGCGGAGCAATTCTTGCTTGAATCTTTTTTCGATCGGCTGCACAAAAAATTTACTTCGCAATTAAAACATCTTACTTGTGCGATGTTGGCTTAAATTTTCCCTCGCGGCAGCAGAAGCATTTTAAGCCCGTGCGCTTGATTCCGAGCAGGGAATCCATTTCATCGGCGGCGTTTTTGTAGTCAGTTTTGTTGTGGTGAACAAGTATGTAATCGGCTTCTTTAATTTTGCCGCTTGCCTGTTTGCAGAATGAGCGCATCGGAGCAGACAGATTGAACACCCAAATCGGAGAACAAACCGTTATGTGGTCATATGCCGAAAGGTCAACGCCGATCGGCTCAATCGGCATTTCCCAGCGGTGCATACCGTAGCGGCCGCACCACCAAAAGCCCTTTGTTCCCTCGGTCAGCTCGGTTGACTTTATTTCATAAACGTCTGCGCCTGTTCTGTTCGCTTCTTCAAACGCTTTGGTTTTAACATAGCCCATTCTCGAAAAATAAACGACCAGGCGATTGGAATTTGTTCCGATGTTTTGATAGTTTTTTTCGTCAACGGAGAAGCTTTCCTGACGGTAGAAGACCCATGCCGCATAACCTGTTGCCGCCTGCAAAAATCCGAAAATAAAATAAATTGTAGACATAAAATTCGGCGGGAACATATAAAACTGAATGCATATCCACATCATAAGCGTCACGCCGAAAATGCCGCCGAGTTTTACCCCCGCCCGCTTTTTCAAAAGAAGAAGCACCGCCGCCGTGATGTTTGTAATGCCGTTGACAATTAAAAGCGCAAAGCCCGAAAAAAGCAGGTCTGAAAACAAGACATCGGAAAAGGGCAGCACCTGAAAATACGGCAGCATCGCGTCCATTCCCATGCTTTTGCCGCTTGGGTCAAGAATCATTCCCAAAGCGCCTGCAACGGCGCCGATACCAATAAAAAGAGTCCAGAAAATCAGCGCGCGCCGCGCCGCGGCATAGCGTGATTTGGGCGGATGTGCGGGTTTGTTTGTAAAAGGATTTGTTTTAGTCATTTTTTATCGCCTTTTGTGCAGTATATATACTGCGGAATATATATTGTGTAATATTATATATTTTTTCGGCGGATTGTCAAGAGAGCTGTTAGCTGCCAGCTTGCGGCAGAGCCGCACGAGCCGTTAGCTGTTGGCTGTTAGCCGTTAGCCATTGTACCCGCTGCGCGGGAGCCGTGGGAACGC
>DNGF01000140.1 GCA_003486665.1 Oscillospiraceae bacterium | reverse complement strand
ATCACAGTTGTTGACGTATCACTGTTCAGAAAGGTACTCAAGAAGACCGTAACTGTCGATCAGCTTACCGGCAGAGCAAGCTGATAAGGCTGAGCTTGAAACAAACGGTTTATAATTAAACAAAATCACGGCGGAAATCGGAGCAATCGGTTTCCGCCGTGTACTTTTTTATTCTATGAATATTAAGGAGTTATTCAAATAAAATGAAAATAATCCGCATTCGGCGTTTCTCCATCGTCCGAATGCGGATTGTTGTCTTTTCAAAAATGCAACAGCTTTGTTATTTCTTATATATTCTGTTTGTCACAAATGTTGTAACGCCCATGTCATAGTATTTTTGCATGGTTTGCTTATCGTCAACCGTCCAGCAGGCGAGGGGGATTCTCGCCTCCTGAAGCTCTTTGATCTTTTTCTCGCTGTTTGTTCTTTGATGTCCGTTAAAGCTGACGCCGATTGTCGGATCGTCAAGACATTTTTTGAGATTGTCCTTGTCCAGCTTCGAAACAAGGGCATACAGCTTGATATCAGCGTTCTTTTCTCTCACCTTGGTCAGAACCTCACGGTCGAAAGAAATGACCGAGCAAGACGCTGTGAAGCCGTTCTTGTCAATTGTTTGCAGCAGGGTTTCAAGACCCTCGTCCGTATAGTCTTTGATCTCAATCATCGGCTTTATATTGAGTGCCAGGCAGGTCTGAAGCATTTGATCAAGGGTCGGAATTTTTAAGTCCCCATAGTTTTTGTGATTCGCGCCGTTGTCAATATTGGCTGTTATCAGATCGTAATATGTATATGAGGAAATTTTTCCGCTTTTATCTGTCATATCTTTGATATCGGCATCGTGAGAGATAACCCAAACACCGTCCGCTGTTTGTCTTACATCAATTTCAACGGTATCAAAGCCGTACTCGGCAGCTTTCTTGACAGCTGCAATCGTATTTTCGGGCGCCTGGCAGGAAAAACCTCGGTGAGCAATAAGATTTATTTTGCTTTGATCGGTTTTCTTTATATAAATGCTTGAAAGGGCAATAGGACTTTTCGCAGAATATCGCCTGCGAGCCGCCGCGGCATTTGAAACTATGGGTATTGCAGCTATTGAGATTATTACCAGAACGGCAACAATAATCGGCCATTTTTTTCTTTTTATTATGCGGAAAGAACGTTTGACAGCTTCTTTATTCATAAACAAACCCCCGAAATCATTTTAATCTGTCCGTTTGCTCTTATAGTTTATATCATTCGGAGGTTTATGTCAATCGGTTATTTGCCGACGGCGGATATCCTTCTTGACCGTCGGCATTATATTTAAACGGATATCTTACGATTGCGGCATTTCTGCGGACAGGATGTCACCGCGGATCAATATCCGTTGCTTTTATTCTTAACATCCTGTTACATTATATGCCCGCAGAAGCTTGTCGGACAGAAAAAATTTTGCTTAGCTTATGTATTCAGCGAAATATTAATTGCCGGACAAAGTGAAAGCAAAAAAGAACGAGCTCCACAATGAGAACTCGTCCTTTTATATAGTCTGTTTGAGTTTTTAGTCCTTTTTATCGTCCGATTCTTTGTTTTCCTTATACTCGTTGTATTTTTCCGATACGGTTTCAAGCATGGACTCGGTCTTTTCTTTCACCGTTTCGGATGTTTCTTTAAAGAAACGCTTAATTTTATTTGAACTCGTCTTCGGGAATTCGCTGTCGCGGATCTTAACCTTTGTAATCTGCTTATATATAGGCAGCTCAACACACGCTTTCTTTATGCTTTTAAGAACCTCGGAGGGAGTTTTCTTTTCTTCAAGATAAACCTCAGCTGTAAGACTGCTCTCGTTGCCGTCCTTGTCCTTTTCGCCGCTGACAATAACCTCGTTAACATAGTCAATGTCCTGAATGTAGCCCTCGATCTCCTCCGGGTAAACATTCTTTCCGTTGTTGAGGACGATGACGTTCTTCTTTCTGCCTGAGATGATAAGCTGATCCTTTTCGTTGATATAGCCGTAGTCGCCGGTATAGAACCAGCCGTCGCGGAGAACCTCCGCCGTAAGCTCCGGCTGCTTATAGTATCCTATCATAACGATGTCGCCCTTGACGCAGATCTCGCCGATGCCCTCATCGTTCGGATGATCAATTCTCCATTCAATGCACGGGAGCTTAATTCCGACCGTCTTAAAGTCATTATACATATCGTGGTTTGCACACACAAGAGGGGAGCATTCCGTAATTCCGTATCCGTTTATAAGATCAAGACCGATATCGTCAAAGAACTTGGCAACTTCAGGTCTTATGGGCGCGCCGCCGCAGACTATCTTTTTGAGCTTACCGCCGAAGCCCTCAAGAATAAAGCCGAAGAATTCGCGTCTTTTGTCAATTCCCTGTGCGCGCAGCTCATTGCTCTTCTTAACAAGCTCATTGAACTGCTCTTCCATGCCCTGTTTCTTAATGTTTTTCAAAATTCGTTTATACATTGATTCTGCTATTGCAGGCACAACATAGACGTAGGAGGGCTTGTATATAACAAGGTTTTTAAGAATTGCGGGCAGACTT
>DNGF01000254.1:1257-4246 GCA_003486665.1 Oscillospiraceae bacterium | reverse complement strand
CGAGCCCTGTTGTTCCCACCACACGGCCCGGTAGTTCAGTTGGTTAGAACGCTAGCCTGTCACGCTAGAGGTCGACGGTTCGAGCCCGTTCCGGGTCGCCATTTTTCCTTTTGCCTTTGTAGCTCAGTTGGTAGAGCAGAGGACTGAAAATCCTCGTGTCGTTGGTTCGATTCCGACCGAAGGCACCATTTGCGGATGTAGCTCATCTGGTAGAGCGCCACCTTGCCAAGGTGGAGGTAGCGGGTTCGAGCCCCGTCATCCGCTCCATTTTGAGGCAGAAACCCTCAAGGGCTCGAAAAGGTCGGTTCGCCGCAAGGCGAATTCAAACAGTCCGGTGAACTGTTTGAAAGACCGTGGGCGTGTCGGCAAGCGGAAGCGCAGCCGAGCGAGCCCCGTCATCCGCTCCATTTTGAGGCAGAAACCCTTTATGGTTTATGTCTTTTCACATAGTGAGTTTCGGCTCACATTTATATTCGGCGCCATAGCCAAGTGGTAAGGCACGAGTCTGCAAAACTCCGATTCCCCAGTTCAAATCTGGGTGGCGCCTCCATGCAAGCACTTCTTTGGAAGTGCTTGTTTTTTTCTGTCATATAAGCTTTGATTTTATGTTGGTTTTTATATATTAAATTTACCTGCCGTATTATGCCTGTTTAAGAAATATAAGCGTATAATATAATTGATTCTACGGCACAAACAGCAGTTTTCCATTAAAACGCGCAAAATTCGATTAATTAAAAAGATATATATTTTTTTGATATAGCTTGACAATCTTTATTATTATGTCTATAATAAAGTTGTACTTTAGATTAGCCATATAGGAGAAAGGTATGTATTCGATAAAACGGCACATCGAAAATGTGGTTGAACATCGGGCGAAGAACACAAAGGCAATTTTACTGACAGGCTCAAGGCAGGTCGGTAAGTCCACGTTGTATAAGCATCTGTTTAAGAATGTAAATCAGGTAACTTTTGATGACGATTTGCTTCTTGCTCAGGCTGAGGAAGATTTGAATTTATTCTTGTTGAATAACCCATGTCCGCTGATGATTGACGAGGTTCAGGAATGCCCTGCAATATTCAATAAATTGAAAATTATTCTTGATAGCACAGATTCTTATGGAAATTTTTACTTAACGGGTTCTCAAAAGCTTCAGCTTATGGAGGGAGTAAGCGACTCTCTTGCAGGCAGAATTTCTGTTGTTGAGCTGGATGGTCTTTCTTTGAGAGAGATTTACGATGTTCCCTTTAAGAAGCATTTTGTTCCTACAGCGGAATATATAAAGGAAAGAGAATCGTGTATTAAGAATTATCGGAGTGATATTTGGAGCGTTATACACCGAGGCAGTTATCCGGAGCTTTATTCAAACAAAAACAGAGAATGGGTCGATTTCTATCAATCCTATGTCAAAACTTATTTGGAACGCGATGTAAATAAATTGATCAAAGCGAAAAATCATATGACCTTTGTCAGATTCCTTACAGCTGTTGCAGCGCGTACGGGTCAGGTTGTCAATTATTCCAATATCTCGTCCGAACTGAGTATATCCGAAGTTACGGTTAAAGAGTGGATTTCAATTCTTGAAAAGAGCGGCATAATTTACATCCTTAAGCCTTATACGCCCAGTGCGCTTTCGCGTGCAATTAAGACCCCGAAAATTTACTTCAGGGATACCGGACTTTGCTGTTATCTGACAAGGTGGTTGACGCCGGATACATTGAAAAACGGAGCTATGGCTGGGGCAATGTTTGAAACCTTCATTGTAAATGAAATATTGAAATCGTATTCAAACGAAGGACTGGAATATGATTTCAACGTTTTTTATTACAACGGAAAGGATAAAAAGAAGAAAAAAGAAAACGGCGAAGAAATTGATGTTGACGGTGAAATAGATTTGATTCTTCAAGAGGACGGCATTCTCTATCCGATTGAAATAAAAATGTCTGCCTCGCCGAAAGCGAGCATGGCTTCGGAGTTTGATGTTTTGGACGGAGTCCCAGACAAAAAAAGAGGTATGGGAACGATTTTTTGTCTGTACGACAGAAAGCTTTATTTAAGAGATAATCTTGTCGCCTTGCCGATTGAATACATTTAAGGCTATACAGCCGATATTTATGTAAAACGTTCATATTGCTTATGCAATAAAATCCTTTCCTGATTTGTTTGGGAAAGGATTTTGCGGTTGGTGAAAAATTACATAAGCAAGATACCTGATCATCGGTTCTGTATGTCACCGTTTTCTGTCATATAAGCTTTGATTTTGACGCAAAATGTCGGGAATAATCTGCTTTAAATTCGGGAGTGTATAATTTACCGTGTATAAAATTGCAATAGCGCACGGAAAGGAGAAATCACAACGGACAAAAAAACAAGCTTTGTGCTGCCGACGGATTGTATTGCCGATCTGGAGGATTTTTCATTATCCGAGAGGGGCGAGCTGTTCACCGCCGTTTTGCTGTATGCCGACAGGCGGGAGGAGCCGAAGCTTTCGGATCGCGCAATGAAGATTTTTTTCAGAAGAATCAAGAATTACATCGACAGCGCAAACGAAAACTACGAGAAGAGGGTCAGGGCAAACAGAATCAACGGGGCAAAGGGCGGCAGACCGAAAAAGGAAACCGAAGAAAACCCAAAAAACCGAACGGTCGGCGAAAAAGCCGATACTGAGTCTGATACTGAGTCGGAGTCTGAATCTGATTCTGATATTGATTCTGAGAGTGAGCCTGAGTCTGCGGATATCGCGCACACAAGCATGAAAAAATACGGCGAGAACAGCAATGTAGAGCTGACGGAGATTGAATACAAGCGCTTGGCTGAGCGAATGGGTGTAAGCAAACGCGATGAGTATATCGAAAAGCTCGGCGATTACATGGCATCAACGGGTAAGACGTACAAAAGTCATTATGCGACTATCCGTAACTGGTTCAGGCAGGACGGCGGTAAAAAAGCGGAGTCAAGCTTTGACATGGACGAGTTCTGTGCCAGAGGAGA
>DNGF01000254.1:0-1235 GCA_003486665.1 Oscillospiraceae bacterium | reverse complement strand
CCGATTTATAAAAGAAGCGCAGATTCATCAAACGGCTTATAATTCCTCATGATCATATTTCTTGTGAAAAATTGCTCAAGTGACGGCGGCAAACAACGGAAAAAGCTCCGCGGTACGATGTGAATAACCGTGCCGCGGAGCAATTTTTTAGGCGGTGCCGCATTTTGTGCGGTATTTTCTGAGCCTTATTTTATGTCTGTAACGCTGTAGCCGAGATCCTCAACGGCTGACTTGATCACTGCGTTGTCAACGTCCTTTTTAAGCTTTATAACAGCCTTTTTATCCTCAAGGTTAACCTCTTCGTCACTGACGCCGGAGATAGAGGCGAGTGCCTTTTCAACCTTTGCGGCGCAGTGCATACAGCTCATGCCGTCGATATAAACTTCCTTTGTAATTTTTTCTTTGCCGAATAACATGGTGTTACCTCCTTATTTCTTTGACCCTCTAAGACGGAGGGCGTTGATTATAACCGTTAAGCTCGAAAGCGTCATTGCAAGGCTTGCGATCATCGGATTGATCGTTATATTGAAATGACGCAGAGCGCCGATTGCAATGGGGATCATCAGGCAGTTGTAGAAGAATGCCCAGAAAAGGTTCTGCTTGATGTTTCTGACGGTCGCTTTGCTCGTGCTGATGAGTTCGGGAATTTTCATCAGATCGTCGTTCATAAGGATTACGTCCGCCGAATTCATTGCGATGTCAGAACCGCTGTTGACGCTGACTCCGATATCGCTCAGCGCAAGAGCAGGGGAGTCGTTGATTCCGTCGCCGATCATCATGACCTTGTCGCCCTCGGCTTTAAGCTCCTTGATGACGTTGCCCTTTTCGGCAGGAAGAACGCCCGATATGACGTGTTCTATGCCTGCCTGCGCGGCGATTTTCTTCGCCGTCTGCTCGTTATCGCCTGTAAGCATTATCGGCTCAACATGGGCGCTGTGAAGCCTTTTGATAAGCTCGTCAACATTATCCCTGATAACATCGTTGATTCCGATTATCGCAAGTATCTGCTTTTCATCGGCAACATAAACGAGGGTGTTGCCCTCGTCGGCGATTGCGTTTGCGTCGTTAAGACGGTCGTTTTCTATGCCGTATTTAGAGAGGAGCTTTGCGTTGCCGAAATAATATGATTTGCCGCCGATAACGGTGCGAATTCCCATGCCGTCGATGTTTTCAAACTGTTCGGGTTCGCTGAGTGAAAGCGAGTTGTCCTTTGCGTACTCGGCGAAAGCCTTTGA
>DNGF01000018.1:2510-7326 GCA_003486665.1 Oscillospiraceae bacterium | reverse complement strand
CAAGCACAATGAGGGGAGAGAATGAAAGAGATGCTTCGCGTGATCCTCGATATGGATAAGCAGGCCTGTAAGCGCGTAAAGCAGGCGGAAGCATATCGTGGCAAAGAGATCGCCGAACTGGGCGAAAAGAAAAACCGCATTACCGAGGAGGAGAACAAAAAAGCTCTCGACTTTGCTCTGAAGAAAAGTCAGAAGCAGCGCACCGAGGGCGACGCCTATCTCGAAAAGGTAAACGAGCGAAACAGGAAGATCCTTGACGGCATGGAACTCAAGTATAAGGAAAATGCCGACAAATGGGTAAATGAAATAGTAGAAAATGTTACAAAGATCTGAAAAGCAATCGGTAATACCGGTTGTTTTGTGATATGTAAAGTTTTTGTGACTTCGGGAGGTGAAACAAATGGCGGTTTCATATGCCGACAATGCCGTTATGGCGAAAGCTCATGCAATGTACGGCAAGCGGCTGACAAAAGAGAACTACAACGATATGCTTAATTGCCGATCGCTCGGCGAGCTTGCGGGATACCTTAAAACAAGGACCTGTTACAGCTCCGACTTTGACGCCCTGCCGACAAATATCGACTCGGCTCAGATTGAAGAGATTCTCAAAATGAGTCTTTTGAAAAAATGCGAAAAGCTCTGTGAATATCAGCTTTCGGCAGGCGAAAATTTTTACCGTTACTTTGTTGTTCAGAACGACATACGTCAGCTGATGACGATGATTCAGCTTCTTATAATCGGAAAGCCCGAAAGGTATCTTGCTTCCCTGCCGCCCTTTTTCAACAGCAGAACAGACATTGATCTTTACGAGCTTGCAAAGGTGAGAAGCTATTCCGATCTTCTCAAGGTTCTGGAGCATACGGATTACAAAAAAATCCTTGAGAAATACCGCGAGAACTTTTCCGATGACGGTATGTTTATCCTGATCGAAAACGATCTTAACAAATACAGATTTTCTTTCCTTGTCAGATCCATCAAGCTCTCCAAGGACAGAAGAAGAAAAAAAGAAATATATGAAATGGTTAATTACAGGCTTGATATGTATATGCTGACAAGAGCCTACAGACTTCTGAACTTCGGCAGTCCGAATAAAATGTTTATCCGCGACTTCGGTGTTCGGAACTGCACCAACTTCAGTGAAAAGGACATTCAGGCTATTTCCGAAGCAAAAAACGCAACGGATATTATAAAAATCATTTCCAATACCTATTATAAAAAGGATTTTGCAAGGGTCGATTTCAAGTATATTGAGAATGCGACCAGAGAAATGCTTGTTCGTCAACAGCTCAAAGGCTTCCGCTATTATACAAACCCTACGGCGGTTATGCTTTGTTATCTTTTCCTTGCCGAAAACGAGGTGCGAAACATCATCCACATCGTTGAGGCAATAAAATACAATATTCCGGCAGAAAAAGCACGTTCCGTTTTGATCGGAACAGAAAGTTAGGAGGCTGTGTTTTGGCAATAGAAAAAATGAAACTCGTCAGGACATACGGTCTTATTGATCACCTTGATGAGTTTATAACATCCTGCTGTATCAGCGGCGATTTTCATCCGGAAAACGCAATGGATTACATTTCCGATTCGCTCGGATTTGTTCCGCTGAACGAGGAAAATCCATATTCATCCTCAATTCAGAAAATCGAGGAAATAGCGTCGATTGCCGGCGTAACTCTTAAGGACACCTTCAAAGGCGATGAGATCATAGTCGATTCCGATGAATTCGGCTACATTGACTCTCTTAAAGAAAAGCTCTCGGAAAGCTTTGCCAAGAGAACGGAAATTTCCGACAAGCTCAAGGAGGTCGAGGCTTCCGCAGAGCAGTTTAACCACTTTGTAGGTATAGATGTTCCGATTGAGGAGCTTCTTTCCTGCGAATTTTTGAAGGTTCGCTTCGGCAGTATACCCAAGGACTGCTACCCCAAGCTCAAAGCGTACGAAAACAACAATCTGTTTGTTTTCCTCGAATCCTCGGTTGATGAGAAGAGCCACTGGGGAATTTACTCCGCTCCGAGAGCACAGATTGATGAGGTCGATCGAATTTTTGCCTCACTTTATTTTGACAGAATCCGTATTCCTTTTTCAACAGGCACGCCGAAAGAGATTCTTACAAAGCTCAATGCCGAGAAAGAAAAGCTTACCGCGGAGCTTAACAAGATTGATACGGAGATCGCGGATTTCTGGGCGGAAAACTCCGAGCATTGCGAACAGGTTCACGCTTATCTTGAAATCGCAAGTCTTGCCTTTGACCTGAGGCGGTATGCCGCGAAGGATTCTGACTCCGACTATTTCATATATGTCGGCTGGGTTCCGAAATCAAGCTACAAATGGTTCAAGAAAAAAATCGAACAAATTGACGGAGTAACCTTTGAGGATGCCGATCCGGAACAGGAAAAGAGAAGCAGTCCTCCCGTAAAGCTCAACAACAAGAAGCCGTTCCGTCCGTTTGAGATGTTCGTTGAAATGTACGGACTTCCCTCCTACGGCGGAGTTGATATCACCCCCTTTGTCGCAATCACCTACTCCCTGCTTTTCGGCATCATGTTTGCCGATTTCGGTCAGGGACTCGTGCTGGCGATCGGCGGATATCTTGTTTATAAGATCAAGGGAACGAAGCTTGCAAAAATACTTGTTCCCTGCGGCATGAGTTCGGCATTTTTCGGACTTCTTGTCGGCTCGGTATTCGGCTACGAGGAGCTTCTCGATCCCGTGTATCACGCGATCGGACTTCCCGGAAAGCCGCTCTCGGTTATGGATTCCATCAACACCGTGCTGATTCTTGCAATCGGAATCGGTGTTGCGCTCGTGATCGTTTCTATGGGACTGAACGTATTCTGCTCGCTGAAAAACAAAAAGCCGGGCGAAGCGCTGTTCAGCACCAACGGCGTTGTGGGCATCATCCTTTATGCAACGCTCGTGTGTGCCGTTGTAGGATTCATGTCGGGCAAGACCGTACTTCCTGCCGGAGTTACGGTAATTGTCGCCGTTGTCTGCATTTTGCTTCTCTTCTTCCAGGAGATCCTTATCGGAATGGTTGACAAGAAAGAAAACTATATGCCCGAAAAATGGTCGGATTACATCATGCAGAACTTCTTTGAGGTTATCGAGTATATCCTGACTTATTTCAGCAACACGGTATCGTTCCTCAGAGTCGGCGCATTCGTTCTTGTCCATGCCGGCATGATGATGGTTTTCTCATCGCTTGCAGGCGACGAATATTCGGTCGGCGGTATTATTTCAATGATCTTCGGTAACATCATTGTTATCGCCCTTGAGGGACTTCTTACAGGTATTCAGGTTTTGCGTCTTGAATTTTACGAGATGTTCAGCCGATTCTATGCGGGCGACGGCAAGCCGTTCAACAGCGTAGGAATGAGAAAAAACAGAAGCGTATTTTTCAGTATCAAAAATGTTTTCAAGCCCTCAACCCCTGAGGACAATGAAAATGTTGTTATAAAAGTTAAAAAATAATTTTCGGAGGTAATAACCATGTCATTATTTTACGTTCTTATCGCAGTTCTCCCCATCGCCGCTCTTACGGCACTTTTCGCATACTCATTTAACCGCAAATCAAAAGGAATTTCCGGCAAAAAGGTCATCGCAAGAAACCTTATCGCTTTTGCCGTAATCGCAATCACAGTCTGCGCCGTAACATTCTCCGTTTCGGCTGCTAATGAGGACAAGTCAAGCGAGGTTGCGACAACATCTCAGAGCGAAGAAGCAACCGCAGCAGCTTCAAATTCCGATAACGGCAAGGGACTCGGACTTCTTGCAGCCGCTGTTGTTACAGGTCTTTCGGGCGTCGGCGGCGGTATCGCCGTTGCAGCAGGCGCACCGGCAGCTATCGCAGCAACAAGCGAGGACGCCAAGGCATTCGGTAAGGCGCTTATCTTCGTTGCCCTCGGTGAATCAATCGCCCTTTACGGCGTTGTTATTTCAATTCTTATCCTTAACAAGATCTAAGGTGAAATTATGCGTCTTTATCTGATTTGTGATAATGAGGACACCGCCCTCGGACTGCGCCTTGCAGGAATTGAAGGCACTGTAACCGAGAGTGAAGAGGAGGTTCGTGAGCTTTTCGAAAAAGCGGCTCAGGATCCCGAAATCGGCATAATTCTCATTAACCAAACGCTTGTGTCGCTCTGCTCGGACGAGATCAGCGCATTCCGTAAGGCTCATTCCCTGCCGCTGATAATCGAAATTCCCGACAGACATTCGGACGGCACAAGCAACTCGATCGCCGACTATGTAAGTGAAGCGATCGGAATTAAAATATAACTTTCAAAACTCCAAAAAGGAGGAATGAATTTGAACAGCAATTCAAGTAAAACAGAACGTTTTCTCAAGGCAATAAATTCGGATGCCGATGCGCGCTGTAATAAAATAAAAAATGATGTTGACGAATACGTTGAGAACGAGATCAAAAAGACCCGCCGTCTTGCGCGTCAGAGCGTGCGCCCGGTAAGGAGCAGCGAATTCGACCGTCTTAACGAGGAGATCAACGCGGAGCTTTCCGAAACCGAAACGAGGGAAACGGAAAAGCTTGTTGCCAGACGCAGCGAAATTACCGACAGAGTTTTTTCGCAGGCGGTTGAGAAAATTCAGTCTTTTGTTAACAGTGATAAATACCATGATTTTATAATCAAAAGCGCAGAGAATATCAGGTCGGCTATCGGCGAGGATTGTGTTATCATTCTCCGCCCGAACGACAAGGCTTTTGAAGATGAAATCAAGGCTCTCGGCAGCGAGGTCAAATACGATGAATTCATAAAGCTCGGCGGCTGTAAGGGCGAAAATATCCGTACGGCAATGACCG
>DNGF01000018.1:0-2492 GCA_003486665.1 Oscillospiraceae bacterium | reverse complement strand
CGTCTTGAAGCGGAGAAGCATAATTTTTACAGCTACTCCGGCTTATCCTTATCTCTTTGACAGAAGGAGCAAACATAATGGAAAATGTTATATATTCAATAAACGGTCCTGTTGTTTCTGTTAAGGGAAAAACCGACCTGCAAATGACGGAAATGGTTTTTGTCGGCAATCAGCGCCTGATCGGTGAGGTAATCAAGATCGACAGCGACAAAACCGTTATTCAGGTATACGAGGAAACCTCAGGATTAAAGCCGGGCGATCCCGTTTACCCGACAGGGTCCCCTCTTTGCATAACTCTCGGTCCCGGAATACTCAGCAATATTTTTGACGGAATCGAAAATCCGCTTAACGATATTGCCGCAAGCGCGGGATCGTTTATTCCGCGAGGACTTCATCCGTCTTCGCTCAATGAGGAAACGGAGTGGGACGTCACAGTTACAGTCAAAAAGGGCGATATGCTCAAGGGCGGCGAGGTTTATGCAACAACGCCCGAAAAAGCCCTTATCCATAAAATAATGGTTCCTCCGGAACTCAGCGGCGAGGTCGTTGACGTTAAGCCGAACGGAAAATATAAGGTCAACGACACCGTGATCACATTAAAGGACAGTCTGGGCAAGCTGCACGAGCTTACGCTTTGCCGCAAGTGGCCGATCAGGACCCCCAGACCGATCGCAAAAAGACTTCCTCCCGAAAAGCCGCTTATCACGGGTCAGCGTGTAATTGATACGCTGTTTCCGCTTGCAAAGGGCGGTGCTGCCGCTATACCCGGCGGCTTCGGCACAGGAAAAACAATGACTCAGCATCAGCTTGCCAAGTGGTGCGACGCGGATATCATCATCTATGTCGGCTGCGGCGAGCGCGGAAACGAAATGACTCAGGCTCTTAAGGAGTTCGGCGAGATCACCGACCCGAAATCCGGCAGACCCCTCACCGACCGTACCGTGCTTATTGCAAACACATCTAATATGCCCGTTGCCGCGCGTGAGGCTTCAATATACACAGGTATCACAATAGCCGAATATTACCGCGACATGGGCTACCACACCGCTATGATGGCAGACTCCACCTCCCGTTGGGCAGAGGCTCTTCGTGAGATCAGCGGCAGACTTGAAGAAATGCCCGCGGACGAGGGCTTCCCCGCTTATCTGCCATCAAGACTTTCCGAGTTCTACGAGCGTGCAGGCTACGTTGAAACACTTAACGGACAGGACGGTTCGATATCCGTTATCGGTGCGGTTTCTCCGCAGGGTTCGGACTTTTCCGAGCCTGTCACTCAGAATACAAAGCGTTTCACCCGTTGCTTCTGGGCGCTTGATAAGTCGCTTGCTTATGCCCGTCACTATCCGGCAATCAACTGGAACGACAGCTACAGCGAATATCTCAATGACCTTGCACCGTGGTACAACAAAACGGTCGGCTCCGACTTCATGGCTTGCAGAAATGAAATTGCCGCGCTTCTTGCGGAAGAAACAAGCCTTATGGAGATCGTAAAGCTTATCGGTTCCGATGTTTTGCCCGATGATCAGAAGCTCATCATTGAGGTTGCGCGAGTTATCCGAGTCGGATTTCTTCAGCAGAATGCTTTTCATAAGGACGACACATACGTTTCACTTGAAAAGCAGCTCAAGATGATGCAGATAATTCTCTATCTGTACCACAAGAGCAATGAAATTGTCGCTCTTAAAATTCCGCTTTCAAAGGTAACGGAACTTAAATTATTTGACAAACTCGTACAGATGAAATATGATATACCTAACGACAGACTCGATATGTTCGATGAGTATTATAAAGAAATCGACACAGCTCTTGCCTCTGTCCGCACAAAGGAGGCGTCCGCAGTATGATTATCGAACACATTGGTTTAAGTCAGATCAACGGCTCGCTTATTGTTCTTGATAATATTAAGGACGCGTCCTATGACGAAATGGTTGAGCTTCGCCTTGAAAACGGCTCATCAAGAACAGGCCGTATAGTTGAGATTGAGGGCGAGAAAGTTGTTATCCAGGTATTTGAAGGTACAAAGGGGCTGTCACTTGTCAATACCAAAACGAGAATGACGGGTCATCCGATCGAGCTGAGCCTTTCACCCGAAATTGTCGGCAGAGTTTTTGACGGACTCGGCAGACCGATTGACGGACTCGGCGAGGTTTATCCCGTTGAAAAGCGCGATNNNNAAACTCATCGCCGATCAATCCCGTTTCAAGAGTTTATCCGAAGAACTACATCAACACGGGTATTTCTTCGATTGACGCGCTTATGACTCTTATCAGGGGTCAGAAGCTTCCGATTTTCTCCGGTTCGGGTATGAAACACAATGAGCTTGCCGTTCAGATCGTCCGTCAGGCTTCGATTTCCGACAGCGAGGACTTTGCAATCGTCTTTGCCGCCATGGGCGTTAAGAACGACGTTGCAAGCTACTTCCGCACCTCGTTTGAAAAAGCGAACGTAATGCACAAGGTTGTAATGTTCCTGAACCTTTCGAACGACCCCAT
>DNGF01000240.1:2870-3105 GCA_003486665.1 Oscillospiraceae bacterium | reverse complement strand
GATTTCATGCACCTTTTGAACGACCTCAAAGAGTCTTGCTCTGCCGGGAATTCCGTATGATTTCAGGGAGGGAGAAACGGCAAGACATATCGTTTTCTCAGTTCTTGTCGGGTCGGCAACAACAAGGTTTGCATCCAGGGGATCAAGACCTCTGTCAACGCACTCGACAGAAGCATAGAATGATTTAAGGTCTATTGCAATGTATGCTTTGTCTGCCACCGACGGCACCTCCTTT
>DNGF01000240.1:1757-2775 GCA_003486665.1 Oscillospiraceae bacterium | reverse complement strand
GGTAGCGAAGTGTCGGCGCGGTAGCGAATGACAGTACGGTTGACTGTCAGAGCCGTGACTGAGTGGATTGGTTAAAAGTCTGCTGAAACTTGTTTTTAACCCCTCCGTTTCGTTGTGCTCAACACCTCCACTGCAGGGGAGGCAAGATGTTTTCTGCGCTGAAAGCAGTTTATATAAGACATTTATCTGCTACAGCAATCATCGTACCTACGAAGCCAACAAAACTTTACAATAACAAATAACATAAATATTATACACCGAACAAACGTTCAGGTCAATATAAATATTTAAAATAAATGTGATAAAACTTTAACAATCGAAGCTTGTGCTAAAAATAATGCACAAAAAAGAGCTTGTCAAATTGTGTATTTTGTCTTATGAAATCTTGACAATCGGGGTAAGATTAATTATAATATTGAATAAATAAAAAATAAAAACAGTAATCGTTGTGAAATGGTTACTTGACCATAAGAAAGGGTGATTCACATGAGTGAATATATTGATCGAGTTCTCTCCGATGTAAGGGAGAAGAACGCTTCGGAGCCTGAGTTTGTTCAGACGGTCGAAGAGGTGTTAAAGTCAATCGAGCCTGTAGTCGAAAGACATCCGGAGTATGAAAAAAACGGACTGCTTGAAAGACTCGTTGAGCCTGAGCGTATGTTTTCGTTCCGCGTTGCATGGGTTGACGATAAGGGCAAGGTTCAGGTAAATAAGGGCTACCGCTGTCAGTTCAACGGTTCTATAGGACCTTATAAGGGCGGACTTCGTTTCCATCCGAGCGTATATTCGGGAATTGTCAAGTTCCTCGGCTTTGAGCAGATCTTCAAGAACAGCCTTACGGGACTTCCTATCGGCGGCGCAAAGGGCGGCTCGGATTTTGATCCCAACGGCAAGTCCGATGCAGAGATCATGCGCTTCTGCCAGGCATTTATGAAGAATCTTTACAGATTTATCGGTCCCGATATTGACGTTCCGGCAGGTGATATCGGCGTCGGCGGACGTGAGATCGGTTACCTCT
>DNGF01000240.1:0-1643 GCA_003486665.1 Oscillospiraceae bacterium | reverse complement strand
CGACCGGTTACGGCGCAGTTTACTATGCGGAAGAGGTTCTTGCACACTTTAACGAGAAGATCGAAGGAAAAACAATCGCTATTTCGGGATTCGGCAATGTTGCTTGGGGTGTTGCAAAGAAAGCGGCTCAGCTCGGTGCAAAGGTCGTTACGATTTCCGGTCCCGACGGATATGTTTATGACAAGGACGGAATCTCAACGGACGAAAAGATTGAATATCTTCTTGAAATGAGAGCGCACGGAACCGGCAAGGTCAAGGATTATTCCGATAAGTTCGGCGCGGAGTATTTCCCCGGAGAAAAGCCGTGGGGTGTTAAGGCAGATATCGTAATGCCCTGTGCGACTCAGAATGAGGTTGATCTTGAAGAAGCAATGAAGATGATCAAAAACGGCACAAAGTATTATGTTGAGGTATCCAATATGCCGACAACGAACGATGCGCTTGAGTATCTGCAGGAGAATGCTGTTGTTGCTCCGTCAAAGGCGGTTAATGCCGGCGGCGTTGCGGTATCGGCTCTTGAAATGAGTCAGGACTCAATGCGTTACAGCTGGTCTGCCGAAGAGGTTGACGAAAAGCTCAGAGAGATTATGAAAAATATTTATACCAATTCTGTCAATGCTGCCGAGGAATACGGCTGCGGCTACAATCTTGTTGCAGGCGCAAATATCGCAGGCTTCCTCAAGGTTGCGGACGCAATGATGCAGCAGGGTATATTCTGATAACAAAAATGTTTGCGGGGGCGGATTGTTTCGCCCCCTTATTTTGTCTTTGTAACCTTTTGTAATTGATTTATTTTGAAAACTTGTTATAATAATGCGGAGGTGAGTTAATTATGGAAGGAAAGCTTATTGTTATAGAGGGACTGGACGGAAGCGGAAAGTCTACACAAATTGAATATCTGAAAAACAAGCTGAATGCCAAAAATGTTCATCAGATCAAGCTGCCGGACTATGACAGCGAGTCGAGCGCACTTGTAAAAATGTATCTCAGAGGCGATTTCGGCAAAGAGCCGACTGATGTTAACGCCTACGCCGCATCGGCTTTCTATGCTGTTGACCGCTTTGCGAATTACAAGATGAAATGGAAGTCCTTTTATGACAACGGCGACATTATTATTTCCGACAGATACGCAACCTCTAACGCTTATCATCAGGCTACCAAGATCGAGAAAAAGGACAGAGCCGAATTTTTCAGATGGCTTGAGGAGTTCGAATACGGTCTTATCGGAGTTCCGAAGCCGAATGCCGTTATCTATCTTGATATGCCGATCGAGATCTCGCAGAAGATGATGTCCGAGAGATATCACGGCGATGAAACCAAAAAAGATATTCACGAGAGTAATCTCGATTACTTATATAAATGCAGAGATGCGGCACTTGACGCCGCAGAAAAGATGGGCTGGTTTGTCGTTAAATGCAATGACGGCGACGCACCGAGAAGCATCGAGGATATCGGAAACGAGATTTACGATATTCCTTCCACGGAGGTCTTATGACATATTCCTTTCACAAACCCGAATTTGATGATATTAAATGGATGAAGCAAAAGCTCAAAGAAAGTCAGCCGCAGTGCTGCGAATTTTCGGCAGGTAATCTGCTTGGCTGGAGCAAATTCTATGACGGACAGGTAGGCGACGTTGAAAA
>DNGF01000143.1:27963-28152 GCA_003486665.1 Oscillospiraceae bacterium | reverse complement strand
CGAAGGAGCTTGCCGAAAAGGGATTCCTGACAAGCTCATGCTGTCCTGCATTTGTAACTTATATTGAAAAGGCATTCCCGCAGCTTTTGCCGCTTGTGTCGCACAATCTTTCGCCGATGGCTGCGGTTTCAAAGTATATTAAGGCACGCGAGCCGGGCTGTAAGGTGATATTTATCGGACCGTGTACCG
>DNGF01000143.1:27610-27874 GCA_003486665.1 Oscillospiraceae bacterium | reverse complement strand
ATCTTTGACAGTAAGGACATTGATATTATGACTCTCGGCGAGGGCGTACTTGACAATGCTTCGTATTTCGGACGTATCTTCGCGAGAAGCGGAGGACTTTCGGATGCTGTTGCTCAGGCGCTCAAGGAGCAGGATATCAAGGACTTTGAGCTTAAACCCTGCGCCTGTGACGGAATTGAGGCTTGCCGTGCCGCATTGCTCAAAAAGAGTAAGGACAGGCTCGACGCGAACTTCATTGAGGGTATGGCTTGTATCGGCGGATGT
>DNGF01000143.1:5618-27595 GCA_003486665.1 Oscillospiraceae bacterium | reverse complement strand
GCGGCGCAGGCTGTCTGACCCACGGTGAAAGAAACAAGGCTGAGGTTGATAAGTACGGCAAGGAAGCGTACGAAAAGACTATTACAGACGCAATTTCAGTGCTTAAGTAAGCTTAAATAAAAATATAGCTGCAGATCACATTTAATGCGGTCTGCAGCTGTTTTTATATGGTTTTTAATATATGCGGCAACGTAGGTTGCCGTTGATTATTCACAAATATATATTTCCTTTGCATAGCCGTTTCCGTCGTTCGAGATGCGGAATGTCGGCATTTCGTATGGCATGATTTCAAATCGGAAGCCTGAATTCAAACGGTTGCACATGATGTAAGCCGATTGCTCTTTACCGTTTGTTTCGGCAACACGGATCACGGTATCTCCGCTGCCGTCCTCGGCAAGCTTAGCTTCTGCAAGAACAACGCCGTCACCGTGAAGCTCAAAATCATTTTTGGCCGAAGCAATATCCGCAATCAAATCGCTCTGTTTACTGCCGTCAAAGTAGGCAATCCAAGCATCACGAATATCAGCGGTTTTGTTTTCACCGTTGATCGCAGAGCTTTTCTCGGCATCAATGAGGTTTTTCTCAAAGCCTTTAGCTTCAATGCTTCCTGACGGGAGAAATACGGTTTCAAGCTCCAAATGTGAATCAAAGAGATTATCGGCAAGCTCCTCATAAGAAATAAACTCATTCGATGAGATAAATTCATCGTCAATGTCGTTGACATCAACCGTGTCGGAGGTTATAACAAGAGTTCTGAAATCGTCCGCACCGTGAAGCCATTTGCTCTCCTTTTCCTCGTCAAGCACAACTGCGTCAAAAAGTGAAGAATACACAATCTGCGGAAGCATATTGTTGTAAATCTTTCTGCCGTGGAAAACACGGTACTTTTGGCCGAAAGTGTCAAGGAAATATCTTACGGAGTAAAGACAGCTTTTGATCAGCGCGGTTTCGGAAAGCTCCTCCGAGCTTGTCCATGCACCGGCATAGGGGAACCAACGGCCGTTTTTGATCTGATCCGCCACGGAAGAGAAGATATCGGGAGCAATTGCATCAAGCTCTGTAAGCTGGTGTGCATTAAGTCCGTTGACCTTAAGATTTTCAAATGAATCAAGCTTTTGAAGTGCGTCCTTGATAGCTTCAACGCTGAATTCGTTTAATACTGCAACAATGCTCATGCCTGTCCCTCCTCGTCAATAAATCCGTAATATCTGCCTATCCAATAAGCGTATGTGTAAATATAGCAGCTCTCAACGCAGGTTCCTTTATTTTCTCCCTTAAAGAGATCATACGGGTTTCTGTCGTATTTTGAAACGTGCCTTTCATTCGGAGTCAGCAAGGCGGAAATTTCAAACTCTCTCTTCTCATCATAATTTCTGCCGATTTTAACGGCAACGTCATGACGAAGAGAATTGACTGTTGAAATAAAACGGTTGGTTTCAAAATGGGTGAACCAGTTAGCATCCTTTTCAAGATCAATTTCTGCATCGGGAATTCCGAGCTTATACATAAAATCATAACCCGGAGTATGTTCTCTGAGTATAAGACCGCTCCATGATTTAAAAGCGGCGCGGTACTTTTTGAGAAGAGCCTCGTCCTTTTCAAGCGTGCAAAGCATCCAGTATGTCATGAGTGCGAGCATATTGTCGCCGTACATGAGATCCTCTTCGGGATTGACCCTTTCTCTCATTGCGCCCTGATAGAAGCGATCATAATGCTTTGCGCCGAGATCGGCATAACCGTCGGCAATAAGCTTATCGTATGTTTCCTGCCAAATGCCTTTTTCGCCTGTTATATACATTGTTATTTTGAGATATACAAGCATTTCGGATGAATTGAGCGGAGCGTCAACATAGCCGATGGGATCGTTGTCAAAGTAGCGTTTGCTCCACTTTGCCCAGGTGGTCGGCTTGCCGGAAGACTCGCAGAACTCAAAGCCGTGGTCGATTATATGCTTTGTTGTTCGCTTGCAGGCGTCCTTAATTATTTCGTCAAGCTCAGGATCATCCTCGGCAAGGAAATCGTGTGCGATTTTCATCTGGAGAAAGTGTCCGGTAACCTCATCGCTTGAGGTGTCGGCCTTATAACAAATGTCATCATCAGTATAACCGATATCGCGGTAAAGCGCGGCAAGTCTTTCGGGAACGGGGTAGTCGCAGGGAACCTCTTCGCCGACTCTGCCGCAATTCTTTGCTTCATTTGTGAAAACGCAGTGAGCGGTTTTGCCTTCTCTTTTATAGAAAATACCGTCATCCGGAATCGGCTCGCCTGTAACGTGATATGAACGGGCGATGAAGCCCTCAGGTCTTCCGTGGATATACATTAAAAGAAGACAGGCTTCGCACGCCTTTGTTGCGTTCCTTCTCGCGTCAATTACTCTCGGATGATCTTTGCCGAGCTTCTCCTTGAGGGTTGCGTAACGGTACATTTCTCCGATCGCATAGCCGGAGGTGAAAAGTCCGTCATTGTCGCAGGCGGCATAAGGGTAACGCGATTCATAATTTCTGCATTCCTTAAGGTCGCGCTGGCTTACCATTCCGCGGCGCATTACGTATTTGTTTGTTTCGTCAAGAAGAATTTCCGACTTTTCCTCTGCCGTAAGCATAATCATTTCAATGTGTGCAACCTTGTCACGGCAGAGAGCCCAGAGGTCGTCGCCATCGGCAAGCATTGCATCAACCGCATGGTGCGGAAGGTGACGATGTGCGCTGAAGTACATTATTATATCATCAATGCTTTTCCCGTTCGGATCGTAACGGGTTATTCCCGTTTTACCGCCAAACCACATTACTGAGTTGTTGCCCTGTGCCGAGCAGGTGTAATCGCTTTTTGCCGAGGGCAGCGGGTACGGAAAATCGGTGAGATCGGGGGCTTTGCTAACTGCGCTGAAAAGGGCGGCGGGAATCTGCGGGTCGTTCTTTTCAAGAAATGTAATTTTTCGTGTTAAATGTTTCTTAAGTATGTATGGCGTCATTAAAAATCTCCTTATAAATAATCTCTGTTAAAGCGCTGTCTGAAGCTGATTTCGCCGTCCTTGTTCATGTCGATCATTGTGACACCCTGCATCCAGTCTTTTTCATCCCAGCCGAAGTTTGAACCCATGGTGTAGGTATTATATCCGTCGCACTGAGCATAAACAAGGTAAACACCGTCGTATTTGGCGCAGAAATCGTTAATATGGTCGTGACCGACAATAACGGCTTGGGTGCTGCCGAGTTCTTTAATGGCATCAAACATTCCGCTGTTGAATTCGGAACAGCCGACCGACTCATACATTCCTCCGTAGAGAATTTCAGCTTCGCCTGTCGGTACGTAATTGCCGTCTTCATCCTGCTTCATGACTTTTTCATACTCACAAAGCGCAATGTGCATAGCCATTATAGACTTAAACTTGCCGTATTCTTTTTCGAGTTCAAGAATGTTTTTCTTATACCAGTCGATTTGATCTTTTTTAAGGAAGTCATAGCCCTTAAGCTCAGCCGGCGCGCCGTTTTCGACGTTATGGGTCGGACTTGTATTTCTGCCCGAATCGAGCATTACAATGCTTTGCTGAATCGAAGTCGGTGATGAAAGAATATTTATGAAAAAGTTGCCGTAACCAAAGAGCGACGGATCGCCGAATTTAGAAAGACAGTGGGGAAAGCTTGTGAGGTTCTTGAGCATGAAGTATTTGTGATACTCTTTCTCGGCTCTCGCTTCATGATTGCCGAAAACATATGCCCAATAAATTCCCATTTTTTCCATAAAACGACCGAACTGAATACAGTCAACCTGCTGGTGGTCGGTAAGAACAACATCACCCGTAAAGAGAATAAGATCGGGCTTTTCTGCTTCAACGTGCTTTGCGAGCATTGAGAGCGACTTGTTGATAAGCTCCCAATCGTCGCAAAGATGAAGATCGGTTGTTACGAGAATTTTAAAAGGCTTGTTGACGATCTTTCCGTTAGTGTCACACTTTGCTATGAAGGTGGAATCGTCAGTTTCTTTGATTATTCTGACGTCCGTACCGATAAATTTAGGTTCAACGCCGAAAAGATTTTTGCCTATTTTGCCTTTAGATGCGTTTTTCAGTCCCTGCTCTGCGGTAAGCATGGCTTTGATTGAATTATGTCTGACGAATGTTGTGATCGGTCGCATAACAATCTCCTTTATTTAGTCGGGAACTTGATTTCACCGGACTTGATTTTTGCAATAAGATCGGTGAAAATGAGTTTAAGGCATCTGAATACCATTTTTGTGCCGTGAACAAGTCTTTCTATAAGAGGTCTTCTTTTTTCAACATTAAGCTCAATCTCAGGACGGACATAATCCGTTGAGGTAACCTTAAGCTTGCAGACCATCATATTGTGGTCTGAAACGGGCTGTCCGGCAAGCTCGTTATAATCATCGTATCTGAAGTCCGTGACCTCAAAGCTGACGCTTGAATTGCCGCGGTAGAGAAGCTTCTCTGCGGAATCCCAGCGACCCCACGGCGCACCGCCGTAAATTTTCTCAAGCTCCTGGCGTTCTTCCCATGTAACGTCATGGTCAAAATAAACTCCGTCATGGCAGAACATTGTCCATGCCTCGTCAAAGCCCTCGCCGGCGATAAAGATCTCATAAAGCCCCGTACCCTGCTGAGTGTGGGTGTAAACATTCATGTCGCCCGTGATTATAACCGGACGGTCAGCCGAGTTCTTGTCAATGTAAGCGGCAAGCTGCTCGTTCTGAGCGTGTCTTGCCTTTGAATCCTCAAGAGAGCCGTTGGCATCGGAATGAACATCGTAAAGGTCTATGAGTATTCCGTTGTAGTCAACGGTACATTTCATGAAGCCCTTGGGCGTAAGTCCGTCATTTGCCGCATCGAGAATGCCGTTAAAAGCCTCCCATGCAACACGCTCTACGTTGTAGATCGGGTACTTAGAGTAAATGTTCATGCCGTCGCCGACCGGAACACCGCCGCTTGTGTATGTAGTGTACGGATATTTATCCATCTGAGCCGCGAAAATTGCATGATACTGAAAATCTTCCTGAACGCAGACTATGTCTACTCCGCTTTCGTTGAGAAGCTGTCCGAGAATTTTCTGAGTTTTCGGAACAACCTTGCCGTCCTTATCAAACTTTGACGGAATAGGAAGTCCCGCAACATTTGCAGATATAACCGAAAGAGTACCCTCGGTAATGTTAGCCTCTTCATCCTCGGCAAAGGCAGCCGTGCCTACGGAAATAAGCATCATGATTGCAAGCAAAGCCGAGAGTATGCTTTTAAAAGTCTTTTTCATTGTTACAAACACCTTACTTTATTGTAATTTCGCCCGACTTGATCTTTGCGATGAGATCGGTAAGAATTCTGTAAATACATCTTGCTGTGAGCTTAACCGTGCGTACAATTCTGTCCGCAAACGGTTCTTTCTGCTGCTTGTTAAGGTCGATTGCCGGAGCAACATAATCGTTTGCCGTAACAGTCAATTCGCAGATCATAACGTTATGGTCTGTAACTGCACCGTGACCGTCGCGGTTGTTGTAGTCCTCATAGCGGAAGTCTGTCGGGGTAAGCTCAACGTTACTGCTGCTGCGGTAAACAACGCGCTCAACGGAATCCCAGCGACCCCAATAACCGCCGCCGAACTTTGCCTCATATTCGGCATTTTGTTCTGCCGAAAGGCGATCTGTGAAGTAAACACCGTCATTGCAATACTCCGACCATGCGTCCTTGAATCCGCCGTTTTCAATCATAACGGGATAGAATTCGGCATTGATATCGCAGTGCATTGCAATATTCATGTCACCGGTGATAACAACCGGCATATCCTTTGAATTCTCATTTATGTAAGCCTTGAGCTGCTCAAGCTGAGCCTTCTTTGCAGCACAGTCGGCGAGTGAACCGTTGGCGTCAAGGTGAGTGTCATAAACATCAACGAGAACACCGTTAAAATCAACCGTGCATTTGAGGAAGCCCTTCGGGGTAAGTCCGTCATTTGCCGCATCAAGTATTCCGTTATAGGTTTCCCATTCGACACGCTCAATGTTGTAGATAGGATACTTGGAGAAAACGTTAAGTCCGTCACCGACCGGAACACCGCCGCTTGTATAGGTCTGATACGGATAATTTGTCATCTGCTTTGCAAGAATTGCGTGGTACTGGAAATCCTCCTGAACGCAGATGATATCGATGCCGCTGTTGTTGAGCATTTCACCCATGATCTTCTGAGTTTTCGGAACAACCTTGCCGTCTTTGTCGAATTTTGACGGAATGGGAAGTCCCGCAACATTTGAAGAAATAATTGTAAGTTTTGCTGAGTTTTCTGCCTCGTCTTCCGCAAACGCAGCTGCACCTACGCTGAGCATAAGCACAAGAGCGAGCAGGGAAGAGATAATCATTTTGATATACCTTTTCATTAGACACTGCCTCCATTATAAAGATAATATAATTATACTAATTATCACGAAAACAGTCAATCCAATATATAAAAATAATTGCATTTAATCGGCAAAAATGATACAATGTTATAAATTAATTCAGATAGGAATTGTGTTGTTATGCCTGATTATATTGAAAGAGCCAACAGGGTTGTGCCGTCAAAAGCACAGATAGATTTTATGAATACCGAATTCATGGCATTTATTCATTTCGGAATGAATACTTTCTGTAACACGGAGTGGGGAACGGGTCGTGAACCCGAAAAATATTTTAAGCCTGCCGATTTTTCAGCAAAGCAGTGGGTAAGCACGGTAAAGTCCGCAAAGATGAGAGGAATAGTTCTTACCTGCAAATTTTCTGACGGATTTTGCCTTTGGCAGAGCAAGTATACCGAACATAGCGTAAAAAATTCCCCGTGGAAAGACGGAGAGGGAGATATTGTAAAAGAGCTTGCGGATGAGTGCGCCGCCCAGGGGATAAAATTCGGAATTTACCTTTCACCTTACGATATGCACGAGCCGACATTCGGCACGGAAAAATATAATGATTTCTTCGTAAATCAGCTTACCGAGCTTTGCACCGATTACGGCGATATTTTCTGCGTATGGTTTGAACGCGACAACAGCGGCAGCCAGAACTATGACTGGCAGAGGTATTATGACACGGTACGCAAATATCAGCCGAATGCGATGATTTGCAACTGCGGTCCGGATATACGCTGGTGCGGCAATCATGTCGGAGTAAGCAGGACGAGTGAATGGAGCGTTGTTCCCAAGGATCTGATTAACAATGCACCGTCAAAGAAGCTTGTTGAACCTGACCTTGGAAGCAGAAGCAAGATAAAAAGGGCGAAAGAGCTTGTATGGTTCCCGTCAATTACCGATATCTCGCTCAGACCGGGCTGGTTTTTCCATGAAACGGAGAACTTTGACGTTAAGGTGCTTTCAAAGGCGCTTGAGGTTTATTTTAAATCCGTTGGCAATAACGGTTCGCTGATACTCAATATTTCTCCGTCACACACAGGAAAAATTGATAAGGTTGATGTTGAGCATCTCGTAACGCTCGGAGTTCAGCTCGGAATTGAATTTAAGGAGAATCACGCGGAAAACGGAACTTTTGAGGACGAGGGTCACAGTGATGATCTTCATTCGGCAAGATTTATTAATTCGGGCAAATCGTATTTTAAGAGTGCGCCTAAATCGAAAAAAAGCGTTATTACGCTTGATATGGGCGAGGTAAAAAGTATTAACAAGGTCGTACTCGGTGAGAATATAGAAACGGGTCAGCAGGTCGAAAAATTTAAGCTGTATTATTTCTTTGATAAGAAGTGGCATAAAATATACGCGGGTACGACGATCGGAAGAAAGAAAATTTGTCTTTTGCCGACGATGGATGCAAGGCGGCTGAAGCTTGTCATTGAGAAAACGAGGGATTTTGCAACGATTTCCACCTTTGAGGTTTACTGATTCAGGTGGGATCGGATGTAAAGCAGAAAAAATTAAAGCATTAAAAAGGCGTTTCGGAAAACTTCCGAAACGCCTGATTACTTTCAGTTTTACTCTATTTCAAAAAATTATTTTGCAACGTCTACAACGCGGTTTTCGCGGATAACGTTGACCTTGATCTGTCCGGGATACTCCAGTTCATCCTCAATTTTCTTTACGATATCTCTGGCAACAAGAGCCATCATATCATCTGAAACTGCCTCCGGCTTAACCATGATACGAACCTCACGGCCTGCCTGAATGGCATATGATTTTTCAACGCATGGGAATGAGCTTGTGATCTCTTCAAGCTTTTCAAGCCTTTTGATATAGTTCTGAAGATTTTCTCTTCTTGCGCCCGGTCTTGCAGCGGATATTGCGTCAGCCGCCTGAACGAGGCAAGCAACGATTGTTCTTGCTTCTACATCGCCGTGATGAGCTTCAATTGCATGAACAACGTTTTCGTTCTCTTTATATTTTCTTGCGTATTCAACGCCGAGTTCAATATGAGAACCTTCCATTTCGTGATCAAGTGCTTTTCCGATATCATGGAGAAGACCTGCACGCTTTGCCGTCTTGACATCGGCTCCGAGTTCGGCAGCCATAAGACCGGCGAGGTAGGAAACCTCAAGGGAGTGGTTGAGAACATTCTGACCGTAGCTGGTACGGTATTTCAGCTTGCCGAGCTGTTTGATAAGTTCGGGGTGGATTCCGTTGACGCCTGCGTCAATAGCGGCTCTTTCACCCGTCTGCTTAATTGTATGTTCAACCTCGCGCTTTGATTTTTCATAAAGCTCTTCGATTCTTGTCGGATGGATTCTGCCGTCTGCAATGAGCTTCTCAAGAGTAAGTCTTGCAATTTCACGGCGAACGGGATCAAAACATGAAACTGTGATTGCTTCCGGTGTATCGTCAATAATAAGGTCAACTCCGGTGATTGTTTCGAGAGTTCTGATATTACGTCCCTCTCTGCCGATTATGCGGCCTTTCATTTCATCGTTTGGCAGAGCAACGACCGAAACGGTGGCATCCGCACTGTGATCTGCGGCGCAACGCTGAATTGCCGTTGCGATAATCTCGCGAGCTTTTTCGTCTGCTTCATCCTTTGTTTTCTGCTCATATTCCATAATCTTGACAGCTTTCTCGTGAACAAGATCACCCTCAAGAGTTTTGAGCAAATAGTCCTTAGCCTGTTCCTTGCTGAAGCCTGAAATTTTTTCAAGAATTTCAACCTGGCTGCGTCTTGCCAACTCGACCTCTTCAGCCTTTCTTTCGGCATCCTTGATCTTGTTGTTGAGCTGTTCTTCCTTGCGCTCGATGTTTTCCGTCTTTCTGTCAAGGCTTTCCTCTTTCTGAGAAATTCTGCGCTCCTGACGCTGAACCTCACTTCTTCTTTCGCGAAGCTCTTTTTCAAGCTCGTTACGCTGACGGTGGATTTCATCCTTAGCTTCGAGAATAGATTCTTTCTTCTTGGACTCTGCCTTTGAAACGGCATCGTTAACTATTCTGGCGGCTTCCTGCTGAGCGGAACCGATAGTAGCTTCGGCAACCTTTTTGCGATATACAATACCGATAGCAACTCCTGCAGCCGCAGCGGCAACAACACAGGCAACTATGATCACTATGAACAGTGATATTTTAATTGATAACAAAGTATAAATGCACCTCCTGTCTTAAAATTTAATAAAGTAAAAAATCATTAATTATTTTCGACCGGCGGCTGTTCGTTTCCGCCTTGTCTGGTTGATGATATTATAATCCGGCAAACTATAAATCATCTGTACTATTTTAATACATTTCGGCACTCCTGTCAAGATGTATTATACGATTTCAATAAACTGTACTAAATTTATCTATATTATTTATCATGTGTGAACAGAATTCTGTAATTTTGTTTGACAAATCTGTTTTTTTATTGTATAGTAAAGAACACTTACCGGACGGCTTGTTATTTGAATATTTTATTTAAAACCAAGCCGTTTGTGCCGAAAAAAGACCGTTCGTGCCAAAACGGTTGCATTATTTTTACATAGGTTATAATATTATACGATGTAAGTCATAATTATATTTATGGTAATTCGCACACCTCAATTGCGCGGTGTTGCCTTTTATATTTTTTAACGGAGAAAGTGAAAGGGGTATTTTATGAAAAAGATTTCGGAAAGAGTGTTGGCAGTTATTTTAACAATGACTATCGTTCTCGGAACAGGTACGGCTTTTGTAAATGCAAAGACAGATGCCGATATTCCGTCGGGCGACATCGTTTATGATGAGTCGGATCCGGGCTACAACGAGGGCAAGGATCATTTGACAACGCAGCAGTTCTTTGAATTTGTCGATACGATCAATGCTGTTTTTAAAAAGGTTTTCGGATTTAACCTTATCAATGAAAATAAAATCAGGGTTGAAGTAAACGGAGTGATGAATGACATTTTCACCGGGTGGACGCGTAAAAGCGGCGGAACGCTTGACGTTATAAAAATTGCAAATTCGCTTCCTGATTTTACAGAGGGGTCCGATAAAGTATGCGAGCTTTTGAATATTGACGTTGATACTCTTGAGCCGATAATGAAAGATAAGGCAAACGAGCTTTATAAGCAGGGCAAGAATCTTTCAGGACTTTTTGTTGATTTTGCGAGAATGTATCTTCTCAGAATCGACCATATGTCGCTCGATGCGGATCAGAATAAAAAGGATCCTACCGTTTACAATGTTTTTATTGTAATCTATTATAAAAACGGCAAATCGGAAAAAATTAAATCCGATTTTATATATGACACCGAAACCCATGAACTTAAGAGAAAAAACGAAAGAGGAGTTCTCGGCTTCAATCTTGACGGCGATGATTATGTAATCTATGCCATAAAGGATACTTGGCAGAGATATTTCGGTTTCTGCATAGCATATGACATTCTTGCAAACCTCACGTTTTACGATTATGATACAAAGCGAATCTATCTTACTTACGGCGGCAAGGATTGGCTCTTCCAGATCTGGAAAGGAATTTATTGGATCTCAAACGGAGCAGAAATCGGAATTTACAACCGCCCGGAGCAGAAGATTTGGACAACAGTATTCAAGTGTGCGCCTGACGAGGATATGATGGTCATGAGCCTTGAGCTTTTCCAGGGCAGCAGAAGAATCTTCGTCCGCGAGGCACAGCTTCATTGGTGGGTTATCGGTTTTTCGATTGAAGAAAAGGTTTATGACGCAAAATATCTCACGGCAAAGGGAACGATAGAGTTCCCGAATGAGGAGTTTGCCGAATTGTTTATTAAAGCGGCAAATAAAAAGGGCGTTGTTTCCAGCCGCGATGGCTTGGATGTTTCATGGTGCTGGGCGCAGACCGCATAAATTAAAGTGAATAAAGGACTGTTCTGAGTTTTTTCAGAACAGTCCTTTTTGCTGTGCGGTTATTTTATTTTGTCTTGGGGAATTGCGATTTGTCATATCCCATGACTCGTGCCAGCTGAGTGCTTATGCAGTAATTGTCGTAAGCTTCACCTGTGATAAAGCCGGCATCGGTTGCGGAAACATAAACGGGGACGTTTACTCCCGTATGGCTTGTTGTTGTGTAATAATATTCGCCTGTTGATTCGTTATATGTGATTCCGCCGGTTTCATGATCCGCCGTTACAAGAACAAGCGTGTCACCGTCCTGCTTCGCAAAATCATAGGCAACCTGAATGGCTTTATTAAATTCTATAACCTGCGCTGTTGAGCCTTCAAGAATGTTCTTGTGCGAAAACTTGTCAATGTGTGCCGCTTCGACCATGAGGAAAAATCCGTTATCGTTGTTGCTGAGAAGCTCAATTGCTTTTTTTGTCATGTCGGAAAGGTAAGGATTGCCGTTATCATTTGTCACGTTGGCAAAAGCGTCAATGTCAAACTGTGCAAAGGACTTTGTTCCGAGTTGAAGCGCATTCATTTCCGCAGAGGTTGTAATGAGTTCAAATCCGCCGAGCTTGCAGCCAAGCTTTGTGACCGTGGTACTCTTTGATCCCCAAATAAGATCGAGATCCGAACGCATCTGATCGACAGAGATGTCAGGCTCGAACTGTCTGATAAATGAATGTGCCGAAAATGACGCAGGAGTTGCGCCGCTTGTTTTGTCCGTTGTAACAACACCTGCCGACTTGCCGTTTTCCTTTGCTAATTCCGTAAGAGATTTCGGTGTGTTAAATTTCTTCGCAAACGGCGCAAACGGGTAGACGCCGACAGCATTATTATAGGTTCTGACTCCGCAGGAAAGAGCGGTTGCACCTGCCGCGCTGTCCGTTATCTCGTTGGAGGCGCTTCTGGTTTTTGATTGGCTGTGAACAGGAAAAGTTTCCATCGGCAGCTCGTTAATACCGTATCTGTTTTTTGCCGCCTCAACTGTATTGAATCCCATTCCGTCACCAATCATGAGAATAACATTTTTATAGGTTTTGTATTCGTTTTTTGTTCCGTCTGTGCCATAAAATCCGAGCATGGTGCCTGCCAGAAGCAGGACGGCTGTTATGATTGAAATAAATGATTTAATTCCTTTTAACATTTTATCCTCCTTAAACAAACAGCCGTTGAAAATGAATTCAACGGCTGGGCTGTGTTATGTTCAGTGGATTGACTCCATAAGCTCCTTGAAAGCGTTTATCGTTGTAGAACCTGCAACGTTACCTGTTGCAACGATCTCTTCGTTTACACCCGAAAGGATACTGCTGTAGTCATTGTCTTCAAGTATGTAACCGATCTGGTCATTCATAAGACCGAACACAAGAAGTTCCTTGTCTGTTCCGACGATATCCTGAAGTGACGGATAATCAAAATCGGTGCCGGTCCATGAGTGGTCAGCGTCAAGATATCCGCCGTAAGCGATTGCCGGTTCAAGCTCACCGGGGATAATTGCAACTGCAAGCTTTGTGCCTATTTCAAGGTAACCGAGTTCTGTTGCAACCTCAAGCACATTGTTGTCGTCGTCTGTTGCAACAACGGTATTGGTGAGTGCGCCAAGCTTACCTGCGAATGCAAGAATCTGGTTCGTTACCGGAACGTAGTATTCCTTCATTCTGTAGTTGAGGAGGGGAGCAACCTCTGTTTCGGCATCTTTGGACTCTACAATGAGCTTGCCGAGTGTTGTACCGTAAATCTTGAGAGATTCAAGTCTGGGTGTTCCTTCGGGAAGATTAAGACTGTCGTGCTTTGAGGAGATTGCAAGCTCTGCACCCTGAATCTGAATGAAGTTTGCGCCCGCTTTGTTGACTTCCTGCTCAATGTAGTACGGATAGTCGCCTGTAATTTCAGTTCCTGCCGCGCCGTTGCCGACTGCATGGATAGCCATGTTGCAAAGCCACGTTTCTTTTGCGCCGTTATCGGGAACAAAGCGGAAGCGATGAATCTTCGTGTCGCAGACCATGGGTTCGCGCTTATCACGGATATATTCGCCGGCTTCAATTTCAGAATAATACATCTTGCCGGTTGTCATTGAGTTAACAGCTTCCTTTACAGATTCAACGGTTACGGCATAAAGGTGCTTCATGAAGCTTGCATTCTGACCGTTGAGAAGCTTATAGTTTGTGCCGAAGGTGTTGTTGATCCTGTTAAGAGCCGGGTTTGTGAAAATCATCTTCACAAGGTCACCGTTCATACCGAAGGTATCAACACAGCTGTGCTGGTGAAGAACAGAAATATTAATTCCGACAATGTTATTTGCCTTTGCAAAGTCTGCGAGTTCCTTGCGGATACCGCGGACATCGGTGCTTGATATTCCGAAGCCGTCAATAACCGCAAAGACAAGAGTTCCTCTGCCGCTGCCGTCATTAATTGCGATAACACGCACGCGCTGATCATCGTAGATAGCTGTTGCTGCCTTTGACTTCGGGAAAGAAAGGCTGCCGCCGACATAGTGCTTGCCGTCAAGCTCATCTCCGGTCTGAAGTGAAGCGCTGCCGTAGCCGAGGCTCCAGACTGCGTTTGATGCAGGAGCATTGAGGTAATCCTCCATGCCCTCAAAGAACATATCGCTTGTGAAGTTCTCTTTTTTCTCGAATTTAATAGAGGAAATGTTTTTATTGATTCCCTTTACGAGCGCATCAATAATTTGATCTGCGAGGTTGTAGAGCGATTTAAGCATCATGCCGCCCAATTCATCCCATGATTTTGGAATTTTGATGCTGCTGAAATCGATGCTTGCAACCGCAACGGATTCATTTGCTGCATTGTCTGCCGCGAAAGCATTGCTTGTAAGGGCAACGCTGAAAACGGTAAATGTCATAACAATGCAAAGAAGCAATGATATTACTTTTTTCATAATATATCACCTTTCTGAATAAAATTTACAGATATAATTTTATCACAAAATAGGTTTTTTTACAATACAAACAGCATTGTGAAAAATTACCGAAAAGGAGAGCTGATTTTTGTATGGGTTGTTCTATAGCCGAGCTTAGGAATAAAGAAGTGATATGTAAGCTTAATGGAACAAGGGTAGGAAATGTTGACGATGTGGAGCTGGATATTAATACAGGACGTCTTGTTTCAATTATAATTTACGGAAAAGGAAAGATAATGGGCGTGTTCGGGAAAAGCGATGATATTGTAATTCCCTGGGAGGATATTGATGTAATAGGCGAGGACACAATACTTGTTAATTGCGAACTAACCGTCCCAAAGGGCAGAATATAATTTTACCGGACTGTCGAATTAATCGGCAGTCCGGTTTGTAGCTTTTATGTGCAGGTTTTCAGCCTTTGCTTGTATTCGTCACGCTTACTTTCAATGACATTGTTTTTGTTCAGGTTAAGATTAAGAATTTCCCTGACTTTAAAGAAATCCTCGGTCATAAAATCACCGGCGATTATGTTTGCGCGCGCAAGGTATCTCGGCGTGTTGGCTATTGTGTTAATAAGCGCCTTGAAGTGCCAGCGTAAGGCTTTATCAAGCTTTCTCGGAAAGACAACACCGATATCTGTTCCGAGATTCGGCGTCTGCTGAGTCTGGAACCAGTAAAAACCGCTTGTGTCGTTCGTGTCGAAAAAGTCGGTTGCTTCGGTAACAAATTCATGAGCGTGCTTGCCGTGACGTTTCTTCTCCCAAGGAAGAATGTGAGGACAGTTGACACTGTATTTGTATTCCTCACAGTAATTTATCATTATGTAACGCTTACCCGATTTTCTCATATCGCCCATTGTAACATCGCCGATATTTTCAAAATCGGTAAATGCGTATTTTGACGGTTCGATTGTCCTTTCAAGAATTTCATCAACCTTTTTAGGGTCGGCATGGAAGCTGAGGTTAAACGGTCCGAGCTTCTGAGGCTGGTATTCTCTGAGATCGAGAATAAAGAACTCGCTCGGATGCGCGTCCATTACCTCGCGGAATTTTTTCATTTCCGGTTCAAAAGGCAAGCCCTTTGTAATGCCGTGGCAGAAAACGATTTGTCCGTTTTTGTCCGTATCAATACGAACGCAAAAATGACGGATACCGTAATCAAATTGCTGAGAGAGATCCCCGTCCTGACAGCAGGCGATAGGCTTCATCTTGAAGCTGCCTGCGTTGTGTGCGCTGGGCATGACAACGTTGCAAAGCTTAACATCGTCTTTAATATATGACATCCATTCGGAATAAATCATTTCTTTCACTTCCTCAGATATTATAGCAAATATTAATTTTGTGCCTAAGGACTTCCTTTATATTATCAATTGCGCCTCTCATATAAACCTTCGGGTCGAAAACATCGGGATCCTTTGCGAATTCAGCCTTGATTCCGTTGGTATATGCCTGGCGAAGCTCTGTTGCAAAGTTAATTTTTGTGATACCTGCGGCAATGCAGTCCTTGAGAACCTCATCGGAAAGTCCTGACGCGCCGTGGAGAACAAGCGGGGTGTCGATTGCAGCATGAATTTCCTTAATGCGCTCAACGTTGATGTGCGGCATTCCCTTGTATACGCCGTGAGCTGTACCGACGCCGATTGCCAATGTGCTTACGTTCGTTCTTCTGACAAATTCTTCGGCTTCGCTGACCTTTGTATAGCTTGCTTCAAGATCGGTATCGCCCTCTTCCTTGCCGCCGATCGTGCCAAGCTCGCCTTCAACGGAAACATCCATCGGGAGGGCGAAATCAGTGACTTCCTTTGTGAACTTCACGTTGTCTTCAAAGGGCATGAGGCTTCCGTCAAACATAACGGATGAAAAGCCTCCGGCTATGCACTTTTTGGCAAGACTTAAACTGCTGCCGTGGTCAAGATGCAGAGCATAATCAACCGGACAGTCAGCCATAAGCTCACGCATCATGGCGGGATAAATTGCAACTCCGCCGTAATTGAGCGTTCTCGGAATCATCTGAACGATTACCGGAGTTCGCATCTCGTGCATAATCTCCGAAACCGCCATTGCCGATTCAAGATTATCAATGTTAAATGCCGGAATAGCGTAATTCTCTTTTTCGGCTCGTTTCATGAGCCTTGCAGAAGAAACAACCATAAAAACACCTTCGTTCTTTAAGTTTTGTTATAAAATTGCTTACTCTTTAAAGTTAATTATTTTCCAGCCGTCCGCGATATATACAATGCCGGATATAACGGATACGATCGCGGTAATTCCAAGCATGATGTTTGATATCAGATTCATATTAAAATCAAGCGAAAATGCCGCGGAAATTTCACACATGAGCATGACGGCAATAAATGAAACCATTTGCAGAACGGTTTTGATTTTGCCGCCGATATTTGCCGGAATAACAACGTTTTGCGCTGCTGCGATCATTCTCAGCGATGTAATTGCAAAATCGCGGGTGAGAATCACCATCACTATCCATATGCTGCAAAGACCGTCTTTCATGAATGCAAGAAGACCTGCCGTTACAAGCATTTTATCGGCGATCGGATCAAGCAGCTTGCCGAAATTGGTAACGATGTGATTTTTTCTGGCAATTCTGCCGTCCAGCGCGTCCGTTATTGCTCCGAGCGCGAAAATAATTGCGGAAACAAGAAATTTATGTTCAATACCGGCAAGATATATCGCAAGAAAAATCGGAGCGATAAACATTCTGCCGAGAGTGATTTTGTTAGGTAAATTCATTTTAATACCGTACCTTAATTTGCTGTGAGTAGTTTATTGAAACGTTGCTTCGCCGATGAGGTCATAGTCCTCTATATCAAAAATTTCGACATTGACAAAGTCGCCGATTTCAAGATCCTTTTGCGATGTGAACTTAACGAGTCCGTCAATCTCCGGAGCATCCATATAAGTTCTGCCCGTGTAGCTGTCGGAATATCCGTCATAGTCCTCAACAACAACCTTGTAGATTTTGCCGATCTTCTCGTTATTCTTCTCTTCCATAATGCTGTACTGATCCTGCATTATGATTTCGCCGCGGCGAGTCTTAACGTCCTCGTCAACCTGATTGTCCATATCAAAAGCCGGGGTACCCTCCTGAGGTGAAAAAGTAAACACACCGAGGCGGTCAAACTCGATTTCGTTAACAAACTCGGCAAGCGTTTCAAACTCTTTTTCACCCTCTCCGGGGAAGCCGACAATAAATGTTGTTCTGATAACCACATCCGGAATTTTGGTTCTGAGCTTTGAGATAACGCTGCGAATAAGAGCCTGGTCGCCCCTGCGGTTCATCGCTTTGAGAATTTTATCGTCCGCGTGCTGAAGAGGAAGGTCAATATAATTAACCACCTTGTTCTGATTCTTCATGGTTTCGATAAGCTCATCCGTTATTCTGTCGGGGTAGCAGTAAAGAAGTCTTATCCACTCGATAGATTCGATTTTGCAAAGCTCGTTGAGAAGTTCGGGAAGCTTGAGTTCGCCGTACAGGTCGAGTCCGTAGCTTGTCGTATCCTGAGCAATAAGTATCAGCTCCTTAACGCCGAGTTCGGCAAGCTGCGTTGCTTCGTCAATAATATTTTCCATACTGCGGCTGCGCATATTTCCCCTGATTGAGGGAATAGTGCAGTAGGTGCAGCGATTTGAACATCCTTCTCCGATTTTGAGGTATGCCCAATACTGCGGAGTGGTAAGGATTCGCTGACCCTCAAGAGGAAGCTCACACTGCGGCGGATAGTTCTCGATTGTGTCAACGCCGGACATGACCTCCTCAACGGTCTTTATTATATCACCGTTGGCACCGATACCGATAACGGCATCAACTTCGGGAATTTCCTTGACGATTTCTTCCTTATATCTCTGTGCAAGACAGCCCGTAACGATAATTTTACCGATAACGCCTTCCTTTTTCAGCTCGACCATATCAAGAATGTTTTCGATAGCTTCTTTTTTTGCATCGTCAATGAAGCCGCAGGTGTTGACTATAACGACATCACATCCGTCAACGTAATCAACAATTTCCCAACCCTCTGCATCCATGAGAGCAAGCATATGCTCGGCATCAACCTGATTTTTCGGGCAGCCGAGAGAAATCATACCAACCTTGTAGTTCATAAAATCACCTTTTAGTAATCCTCATAGTATTCATCGTCGGAGAATTCGCTCATAGCTTCACGGATATCCGAAAAGGAATATCCCATTCTTTGCAGGGCGGAAAAAACTTTTTTTCGTCCGACTTCATCATTCATCCTATTATAATATCTTTTGCCGATAATATCAACTATTCTTTGAATATTATCGGGTTCTTCATCCTCAAAAAGAGCTTCAACGGCAGAATTTGCCGTTTCTGCGGAAATTCCTTTTGCGCGAAGCTCCGCCTTGATACGCATTTTGCCGAATTTTTTACGTTCAAAAAGTTCGCGTGCATAGTTTTCGGCATAACGTTCGTCATTGACAAGGTCAAGCTCAATCAGCTTTTCAACAGCTTCGTCAACATACTCAGCATCGTGCTTGCGTAACAGCTTTGCTCTGATTTCCTTTTCCGAATGGTCGCGGTAGTCAAGACTGTTCAGCGCGCTGTTAAAAGCACGTCGAGAGCCTGCCGCCTCCTCAAAGGCGGTAAGCTCCTCTCGGTTTATTTCATCGCCGGAAACATATCCGCAGGAAAACCAGAAAATCTCGTCAACCGTCAGAAGATACTCTCCGTCAATATATATATGAATTTTGTCCTTGCGTCCGCTCTTAGCTGTGATTTTCATTATTCGTCATCAACAGCTATGTCAAGCTTAGCCTTGGCAGACATATTCTCTGCCGGCGCTTCATCTGCGGAGGCTTTAGCGGAAGCCTTTCCTTTTCCGCCTTTTTTGGATACGCCGGATTTGCAAGCCTGAAGCATTTTTTCTTTGTCTGCATAGACCTTGGACTTAACCTCTTCATAAAGAGCCTGATCGTTTTTCAAAAGCTCCTTAACGTTTTCACGACCCTGTCCCAGACGTGAATCGCCGTAAGAGAACCATGCGCCGCTCTTGTGAATAACATCCATCGCAACAGCAATGTCAAGAAGCTCACCGACTTTGGATATACCCTCGCCGTAGATGATGTCAAATTCGGCTTCCTTGAACGGGGGAGCAACCTTGTTTTTAACAATTTTAACTCTGGTTCTGGAACCTACAAATTCGCCGTTTGCTCCTTTAATGGTTTCCGCCTTTCTGACATCCATACGCATGGAAGCGTAGAACTTGAGCGCACGTCCGCCTGTGGTTGTTTCGGGATTGCCGTACATAACTCCGATTTTTTCACGGAGCTGGTTTATAAATATTATAATTGTATTTGATTTATTGATTGCGCCTGCAAGCTTTCTGAGAGCCTGCGACATAAGTCTTGCGTGCTGACCGACGTGCGAATCACCCATTTCGCCCTCAATCTCCGAACGGGGAACAAGCGCGGCAACCGAGTCCACAACAACAATGTCGATTGCGCCCGAACGAACAAGAGCCTCGGCAATTTCAAGAGCCTGTTCGCCGTTATCCGGCTGGGAAACAAGGAGCGAATCAACATCAACACCGAGATTTGCGGCATAGACCGGGTCAAGTGCGTGTTCGGCGTCAATGAAGGCTGCTTCACCGCCTGCTTTTTGAGCCTCGGCAACTGCGTGCAGGGCAAGCGTAGTCTTACCTGAGGACTCCGGTCCGTATATTTCAACAATTCTGCCCTTGGGAAGTCCGCCGATTCCTGTTGCGGCGTCAAGAGCCATGGAGCCTGTTGAGATAGCCTCAACGTTCATGGCAACGTTCTGTCCCAAACGCATGACTGTTCCTTTTCCGTATTGTTTTTCAAGCTGAGCGATAGCTGTTTCAAGAGCTTTTTGTTTATCAGCCATTTAAAATCACACTCCGTATCCGTACAAATGTTCGACAAATCATATTATACTATAAAATAACAAAAAATGCAATATCTTTTGAATAATTTCGGAAAATTTTTATTGCATCGAAAAAAGTTGAATATTGGAAAGCCAGACGATGTTATATATAATGCTTTTGTGGCACATATATCATTGATGCCGCTTTATTGAAAGTATTTTGCTGCGATTTTTACTTCTTTCCCGCTCTTTTTACTTCTTTCCCGCTCTTTCTATTGAAAAAAGCGCTTTTTATGATATACTATAAAATATGCAATGAAAACGGAGGTTGAAGCATGAACCTTTTACACATGAAATATGCCGTTGAAATAGCGGAAACAAAGTCAATTAACAAGGCTGCCGAAAAGCTTTTTGTAGGTCAGTCGGCGCTCAGCCGTGCCGTAAAGGATCTTGAAGCAAGCCTCGGTGTTGCGCTGTTTGAAAGAAGCGCAAAGGGAATGTTCCCAACTCCGGACGGGGAGGTTTTTGTACGATATGCAAAAACCGTGCTGAAGCAGGTAGACGCGATTGAGAATATGTTCAGCGGCGATCATACAGCCAAAACCCAGTTTTCAATTTCGGTGCCGAGGGCAAGCTACATTGCCGATGCGTTTGCGAAGTTTTCAAAGCTGATTGAAAAAGGTACCGAAGCGGAGCTGTTTTATAAGGAAACCAATGCTTTGCGCGCGATAAAAAATTTGCTCAATGATGAGTTCAAACTCGGAATAGTCCGCTATGCCGAAAGCTTTGATAAATATTATAAAAACATGATGGATGAAAAAGGGTTGGAATATGAGTTGATAACCGAGTTCCGCTACAAGCTTCTTTTTCATAAGGACAGCCCGCTTGCAAAAAAAGACGAGGTTACTTATGACGACCTTCGCAATCTCGTTATGATTGCCCATGCTGACCCATATGTGCCGTCGCTTCCGTTCTCGGAGGTAAAAAAAGAAGAGCTTCCCGATAATTCGGACAGAAAAATCCTGATTTTTGAGCGCGCAAGTCAATTTGAATTGCTTGCCGAGAATCACGAAACCTTTATGTGGTCATCACCGATTCCGCAAACCTTGCTTGACCGTTACGGTCTGGTTCAGAAGTATTGTATTGATAACAAGAGAGTTTATAAGGATGTTCTCATTCATCGCAAGGACTATACTCTTTCCGAGATTGACAATATGTTTATCGAGGAATTGGTTAAATCAAAAAGACGAACATTCGGAGAGGAGATATAAGGCATGAAATGGATGATTGCATCGGACATTCACGGCAGTGCTTATTGGTGCCGCAGACTTGTTGAAAAATATAAAGAAGAAAAGGCGGACAGACTGATCCTTCTCGGCGACATACTGTATCACGGGCCGAGAAATGATCTGCCGGAAGAGTATAACCCGAAAAAGGTAATTGAGATGCTTAACGGAATGAAGGATGAAATCCTTTGTGTAAGAGGAAATTGCGAAGCAGAAGTGGATCAGATGGTGCTGAAGTTCCCAGTTCTTGCGGATTATGCCTTGCTCGATCTCGGAAAATCAATGGTTTATTTAACGCACGGTCATGTTTACAATGAGGATCATTTGCCGCCGATGAAATTCGGGGATATTCTTTTGCACGGTCACACCCATGTGCCGAAATGCGTTGAGCATGAAAGCTATATTTACATGAATCCCGGATCTGTTTCAATTCCGAAGGAAAACAGCCGACACGGGTATATGCTGCTTGAGGGCGGTTTGTTCACCTGGAATGATTTTGACGGTGAAATTTATAATAGCTGCGATTTAAAGCAGAAGTGATGCACGCTCGGACAGATAAATAGCAAGAGGGGCAGTTCAAAATGAACTGCCCCTTGATTTTTTGTTTGATCTTATTTTACAAGAGTGATGCCTGCAACGGG
>DNGF01000143.1:0-5570 GCA_003486665.1 Oscillospiraceae bacterium | reverse complement strand
CCGGAAAGAATCATATCCTCGGCTTTGTCAACAGCAAGCTGTGTTCCTGCGGCAGCGCTTGCGCCGAGCCTTGAAAGATATGTTGTGCCGGACTGGTAATCACCGTTATATGCGGGAATTTCGGGAAGAGCATTGGATTTGTCTATTTCTTTACCGTCCTTGTCGTACTCAACATCGTCATAGTCGATCATCTCGTTGATGGTGTTGAGATAGTACTGAGCAAAGTCATATCTGGGAGCGCAAATGAAGCCCTCGTTATCGGCAAGCTTATCGGAACCGAAGCCGCAGAAAAATGCGTCCTCACGGTTATCTGCAATCTCGCTGCTGTAGAAATCGGAAGCGATGACTACATTGCCGTTTGCGACAAGCGTATGGCAGTCTGCTTTTACGTCCTTGCATACTCTTGCGTCAATCTTAACCTCTGAATAAACGGACTCTGCGCCGAGTGCGAATGAATTGAGAAGCGAAACATCATCGGCAGACTTGAGAAGATAACCGATTTTCGGAACCTTAAGCTCTTTGGCCTTAAGACCGGCGGCGATACCCGAAAGGTAAACCGCACCGGAGATGTCGGCTGTGTAAGAATGGATATTCTTTCCGTTATCCTCACCGTTGAATACGATGTACTGGACCTTTGAATTCTGAGCATCGTCAGCCGATGCGCCCGAAACAAACTTGTTAACAGCAGCCATATAGCCGGGATCTGCAAGGAAGACTATGGAACACTCCTGATTGGTGAGAGAATTGATAGCGTCATATGCTGCCTGTTCGTCCGAGGGATCAACGTGTTCAACGTAGCGGAATCTGTCGCTGTTGATACCTGAGCTGAAAGAGAGCAGATCGTCAATAGCGGAAATACACTGGAGAGTAGAAAGATCGGGAACATAATCATCTGCGTCATCACGCTGACCGGGAAGGATTACACCGATTTTGATGTTATCCTTTGTAATGTCAGTGTCGTCAACCATGCTGCACGAAGCAAGCGCAAAGCAAAGCACGGCAACAAGAACAAGTGCCAAGACTTTTTTGAACGTTTTCATTAAGAGTCCTCCTTAGAGAATTATACGTTTAATAAATTATAGATACATTATAGTGTATTTGATTAGGAAAATCAAGGAAAATTTTAAAAACCGTACGGTAATCATTCAAATATCGGCTGTATTTTTGTTCATAAGGTAATATTTGTATAAAAATATTTTATCTCAAGTCAAGTTATTTCTTGCAAACAGAGCCTCGGTGTTGTATAATTATTATGGATTAATTTTATAATGCCGAAAAAGGCGGTGTGTTATGGGATATATTGAATTCGCAGATGTATATAAAAAATATAAGTCGGGATCCGAAACGGTAAACGCTCTCGACGGGGTCAGCTTTTCCATAGAGCAGGGGGAGCTTTGTGTTGTTGTCGGACCGAGCGGTGCAGGCAAAACCACGCTTCTAAATGTTCTCGGAGGTATGGACAGATGCTCAGGAGGTCAAATTGCTGTTGACGACAAGGTGATAACCGACTTCGGAAAGCGTATGCTGATGCTTTACCGCAGACAGGAAGTCGGATTTATATTTCAGTCGTACAATCTCGTGCCGAATCTTACTGCGGTCGAAAATCTTGAGCTTGTTGCAAACCTCAGTGATAAGGCTGTTGACTGTATGGCGCTGCTGCGTCTTGTGGGACTGGAAAAAAGGGCGAATCTTTTTCCGTCACAGCTTTCCGGAGGCGAACAGCAGCGAGTTGCGATTGCAAGAGCATTGGTAAAAAAGCCGAAGCTTCTTCTTTGCGACGAGCCGACCGGCGCACTTGACTTTGAAACGGGAATTCAGGTGCTTAAGCTTATAAAAAAGGTTTCGGAAATAATGAAAATGACCGTTGTCATAATAACCCATAACCATGCCATAGCGCCTATAGCCGACAGGATTATCTCCATGAAAAGCGGCAGGATCAGCAAAATTGAAATTAACGATACACCGATGCCGGTTGAAAGGATAGAGTGGTAATGACGAAAACCCTCCTTAAGGAAACGCTTCGTTCGATTACCTCAAACAAGCTCAGATTCCTTTCGATTGCGGTTATTGTTGCGTTGGGATTGAGCTTTTTTGTCGGCATTAACTCGGCAAGTCCGGCAATGAATTATGAGGCGAACGAGTATTTTAACAGGAATAATTTGATGGATGTATATGTTACTTCATCAATTCCCTTTACGAACGAAGATATTAACAAAATAAAAAACATAAAAAATGTTACGCAGGTCAATGCTTCGAGTTATATTGACGGCTATGCAACCCTCGGACGTGAGAACATTGTTAACAAAAACGGAACCGAGCTTATTCTGAGAATCAGCTCCTTTGACGCCGAAAAGGAAGAAAAATTTCTTAAAGGTGAAAATGATCCGTCTTTTCTTAACCGTTTTGACCTGAAAGAAGGCAGACTCCCTTCAAAAGCAGGCGAATGTGTTGTTGATGAGAAATCCGCAGAGCTGTATCCGGATATTGAAATCGGAAAGACCATTAACATCACGGATGCCGACAGCAGTGCAGGAGTTGAGCTGGAAAACAATAAGTTTGTGATTGTAGGTACGGTTGTATCGCCTATTTATATTTCTCTTGACAGGGGACAGACAAAGCTCGGTTCGGGCAGTCTGGATTCATATATTTATGTTCTGCCGGAGAACTTTTCGGGCAACGAGGTCAACGGGCTTGCAGTTAAAATGAAATATTCCGAATATCTTGATACATTTTCCGATGAGTATTCGGACCGCGCAGAGCTTATCGCCGAAATGATAAAGAACAGCTCCAAAGAAGCGATAGACTCAAAGCTTGTTGAGTTGAAAAATGAGTATACTCAAAAGATTGAGGACAAAAAAGCCGAGATCGACTCTTTTTCAAAAGAAAGCGACAAGACTCTTGATGAAAAGAAAGCTTCGATTAAAGAGTTTAAGCAATATGTTGATAATGAGGATAAAATACTTAAAGATATTAAATCCTCAAACGAAACAAAGAAAAAAAATGCGTTGGCAACATTGAACAGTCTGGAAAAACAGCTTTCAACGCTCAAAAGCAGCTATGATGCTCATGTGAAATCAAGGGACAGCCAAAGCTCGGAGATCAAGGGCTACAGTGAGCTGAAAAAGCTTTATGACGATCTTAACGACAAGCATCTTTCCGAAAAGGAGAATTTGGACTCTCTCCAGAGCGCATATCGCAGCAAAGTGTCCGCATTGGAGCAGAAGAATGAAGAAATTGCAGAACATGAAAGCACGATATCCGACTATGAAAACAGAATCGAAAGACTTACTGCCGAAATAGAGGAGCTGGACAAGAAAATATCCTCTCTCGGCTCGGAGATGAATTATTATAACCTGAGAGTTGAAAATCAGAATTCAGCTGTGGAGGATATTAAAGCAGAAATAAAAAAGCAGAATGAGATTATTTCGGATTCTGCGTCCACAAGCGAAGAAAGGCTTTCCGCAATCAGCAGAAGAACCAAGCTTAACAACGACCTTTCAACGGCTCAGAAAGAGCTTAACTCAAGGAAGAATGAGCAGGAAAACGCCCAGTCACAGCTTGCTGCGGCTAAGGCAGAAAAGGCGAAAAAGGAAAGCGAAAAGAAAAAGCTTACAACCGCGCTTTCAAATGAGAGAGCTGCACTTTCAACGGCGGTTTCACGAAGAGATGTGATGAAGACCGAATGCTCAAATGTTGCTTCAAATTATAATTCGGCAAAGAAAAGCTATGACGATGATTCGGCAACGCTCGCAAAATATGTGACATCAATGAATGAGCTGACAAAGGGTCAGAGCAGTCTGACGGCTTTGATTGAGCAGGTTGAAAACGAACAGGCGGAGATCACCTCACTTAACCGCCGTGTGACCGAGGCGCAGATCAGCTACACACTTGCAGCAAGGAACAGCTCCGTAGAGGTCGCTAAGGCGGAATATGACCTTAAGGTTGCGAAAAGCAGATACGGAACAGTTGATGATGAATATACCGAATTGAGAAATGATATTGAAAACAAAATGTCAGCCCTTAATTCGGAGCTGAAAGGACTCAGAACCACACTCAGCAATCTTGCAAATCTCAGATGGGTTACTACACCGAGAAATGATTTTACAGGCATGAGGAGCTTGAAAATCAGCCTTGAAAACATTAGGTCGATGTCAACGGTTTTCCCGATAGTTTTCTTCCTTACCGCTATGGTTGCGTGCCTTGTTATCATGATAAAGAACGTTGAGGAAGAACGAAAAGAAATCGGTGTGTTTAAGGCTTTCGGCTATTCAAATATTTCCATTGCCGGAAAATTTCTCCTTTATGCACTGCTTGCATGGGCAATAGGTATTTTCTTCGGAACGCTGATGGGAACCTGTGTGCTTCCGTTTGTGATCTGTTCGATTTATAACATGACATACAGCGTACCCAATGTCGGAACGGTATTCCTTGCCGAGTATGTTTTCTTCGGAATAGCAATTTCCTTTATAATGATTATCGCGGCAACGCTGATTGCCGTTATTCATGAAATCAGGAATAATCCGGCGATTTTGATGCGACCGAAAAATATTGCTTTTAACCGAAGACATATTTTGGAAAAAATACCGGGTCTTTGGGGAAAAATGAGCTACGGAATGGTTGTTGTCGCAAGAACGGTTTCCAGAAGCCGAGAGAGAGTTACCGCCGGGGCGATAGGTATTGCGTGCTGTACGGCGCTGATACTTTCCTCTCTGGGTCTTATAAATTCCACAACGGCAGTTTCCGGCGCTCAGTACGCGGACGATGGTATATTCAAATATGATATAATGTTTGTTCTCAGGACACCGCAGCAGCAGGACGCAAAGGTGCTTAAAGAGATACTGAACGATCAGCGAACTCAAAACGCTACTCTTTTCGGGAATCGGAGCGCATTTGCATCAGCCGATAATGCTTCACAGACTAAGAAGACCGTCAATGTAATTTCAATGAAGGACACCGAGAATTTTTCGGATTACGTTAACTTTAAACTGATTGACGGAAGCCTGGATTTCAGTAAAGGAAACGCGGTTATAACCGATAAAATGGCGGAAGACCTCGGCATAAAGGTCGGAGAACAGGTCTGCCTGATGTCGGCGGACGGAATAACCGTAAAGGCACGGGTCGGCGGAATAGTAAAGAACTATACGAACCATTATGTCTATATGACGGACGAAACCTATGAGGAGGTCTTCGGTACTGCGCCGCAGAATAAATATATAATAGTTGCGGCAAAGGACTATGTTGATGAACAGGATATAAAGAATCTTGCTTCGGACTTCCTCAAAGAGGATATTGTCACCGGCGCATCTACCGCTTCCGAGATGGCAAGCTCGGTTGACGTTTCGATCAGCCGTATTTTTGCCGTTGTTATGATGTTTGTACTTTCGGCGTGCTTGCTTGCACTCATAGTAATGTATACGAATTCAAACGTCAATCTCAGTGAACGTACAAGAGAGATTGCAAACATCAAGGTTATCGGTCTGAGCGATCATGAGGTTCTCATTTATGTTATAAGAGAGAGCGTGATATCGACTGCTTACGGTGCGGTTATAGGATTGATTGCCGGCATATTC
>DNGF01000128.1:1608-2951 GCA_003486665.1 Oscillospiraceae bacterium | reverse complement strand
TAAAAATATCGTTTTCCTGCAAGCTGATAACGGATTTGTATATCTGCTTGCCGTTTATATTCAGCTCATTTTTGGGATAGTCATAGTTTTTGCCGTCCCTGAGCAGTATCACATGAGGGTTATCGTACTGAATAAGCTCGGCTGTTTCATTGTTAATAAGATGGATAATTGTGAACGTTGAGTATGCCACGCCTCTGACGGAGCATATCGGAAGAGTTGCGGCAATGGTCGAAACACATTCCTCAAGTGAAAGACCCTCCGCCATCATCGTAGAAATAATCTTCGATGTGAGTGTTGACAGAATGCTCGCCTTAACTCCGCTTCCGAGTCCGTCTGCCAACACGATAACAGTCGAATTCTCGTTCTGCTCAACTATATCCACGTGGTCGCCGCAGAGCTGTTCGCCCTCGTGATTTATGCTTTTCCAGCCGATATCAGCACATAAATTATTCATCGCTGATCGACTCCTTTAATTTAGTAAGCGCAATTTTTGTTTCCGCCGCCGTTTCGCCGAGAAGCGAAGCAATTTCCTGAACGATTCTCATCTGATTGTCAACAACACGATCGGCAATTTCAACAGTCTGGTGGCTGATTTTTTCTTTTCTCTCCTTCTGATTTTCTTCCTCGGTAACATCACGAAGAATACAAACCAAAAGGTGATATTCCTTATCGTAAAGGATCGACTCCTCAACATACCTTCCGTACTCGGCAAGGTATGTTCTCTTGTCGTGAATACTTCTGCCGCTCGTGAGAACACTGAGAAAATCGGTCGGATCAAGAATTCTGACAACCTGATCACCGAGAATAACCGAAGCGTTGCGAACATTGACAATTTTGAGCGCAGCCTGATTGATCTGCTGAACCTCAAGCTTTTCGTTGAGGACGATAAGTCCGTTCGGCGTGTTGCGAACAATCGTGTCGGAGAAGCTCTCCGCCTTATCCTTGAGGTAAGGCAGACACATGGAAATCTCCGCCTTGCCCTGGAGAATTGCAATCGCCTTTTCGCGGCAGGTGTTGTAGCCGCAGGAGCCACAATTCAGCTCATCCGAGGGCTTCATCTTGCCCATCTGACGGAGCGTATCACGAATTTCCGACTCGGACGGCTGCTGAAGCTTTCTTTCTATAACCGTGAAATTTTTCTTGATAGTGAGCGGATCGGGAGAATCAACCTCGAAGTCCTTTTTGCCTGCAAATTTTGAAACTGCGGCATAGTCCTTGACGGGCGAACGGTGGAATTTTTCCATAACCGGACCGCCGACACAGCTTCCGGCGCAAGCCGACATCTCAATAAAGCAGCCGTGAAGACCGCCTCTTTCAATATCACGCAGTGCGGCGATACAGTT
>DNGF01000128.1:610-1555 GCA_003486665.1 Oscillospiraceae bacterium | reverse complement strand
CAGTGCGGCGATACAGTTCTCTGTTCCGTCGATAGCCATGTATGTGTAGCCCGTGTCCTCGGTATTCATGGTTTTAAGAATACCGCCCGTTGTCGGGAAAAATCTTGCACGGCTGTTTTCGTCATGATCCATTTCCGGCTTCAGTTCAATATTCTGAGCCTTGAGCCAGTTTGTCAGCTCGTCAAAGGTCAGAACTGCATCAACAATGCCCTCATAATACTGCGCCTCATCCTTCTTGGCAACGCATGGACCGATAAACACAGTCTTTGCATTCGGAATTCTCTTTTTGATATCCTTGCAATGCGCCTGCATCGGAGAAAGAACATCCGCCAGATAAGGAAGTTCCGCCGGAAAATATTTTTGTATAAGAAGATTGACGGAATGACAGCAGGAAGAGATGATTATATCATGACTCTGCTCTCCTATCATTCTCTCATATTCATTTTTAACAATGGTTGCGCCGATGGCTGTTTCCTCAACATCGTAAAAGCCGAGCTGTTTAAGAGCCTCACGCATTGCTCCGATGCCCACTCCCTCATAGTTGGCTATAAAGGATGGAGCAAGACTGACAACAACGGGATCGCCGCTTTGGAGCAAAACCTTTACCTTTTCTGTTTCATCAACGATCTGCTTAGCGTCCTGCGGACAGACTACGAAGCACTGACCGCACATAATGCACTCGTTGCCGATGATATATGCCTGATTCCCGGAAAAACGAATGGATTTGACCGGACAGTGACGAATACACCTGTAACAATTCTTACAGTTGGATTTTTTCAGAGTCAGACATTCCATTCTGTTAATTCCTTTCCTCGTTTATTTTGTTAAGCACCTTGTCATTGAAAAAGCCGTTAAAATTTTCGGGCGTAACACCGGTAAAAACATCATCGTCAACCGTAATTGTTACACCGACGCGATTGCACTTGCCGGTACAGAAACTGCCGG